>MUCI01000001.1 GCA_002816575.1 SAR202 cluster bacterium Casp-Chloro-G2
CCCCCCCGCCGTTCTTGGACTGCATCCCGGCCATCCACTCGACGCCACGTTGGATGGCTTCGGCACGGCGGGGTTCCTCCGGACCGGGCAGTCGCACCGGCTCCAGGGCCATGACCACGATGGATGCGTCGTCGATATCCGGGTATATCTGGTTATCGAACTCGAAGGACCAGCCTCCAGGCCTGGTTTTCTTGGCGCGGACCTGCCAGTCGCCGCCGGCGAATATCTGCTTGTCCATGAGCCATCTAGCCGACGTCTGGACCATGGGGTCGTCAGGCGCTATTCCAGAGTCCATCAGCGCCAGTTGCGCCAGACACGTGTCCCAAACCGGCGAGACGCAGGCCTGTACGGTGCAGGTGTCCTCGTCTTCGATGGCGAAGGCTTCGAACCCCTGAAATCCCTTCTTGACCGCCTCATGTTCGGGCCCATAGCCCATGACGTGGAGCGCGATCAGCGAGTAGACCCACGGTGGCTGGATCCCTGCCCAGGAACCGTCTGCTTCTTGGTGTTCCAGCACCCACCGCATTATCTTGCGCTCGGCGAACCCGCGGAACGGGTGCACCGGCATGCGGTGATAGAGCGCGACCGCTTTGTCGGCCCAATGGAGCGCCTTGGCCCAGCCGAAACCGCCGGTGGGTTTGGGCAAACGGTAATCTGTTCCAACGCGGCCGCCGGGATAAAGTTCGTCGATGTTGGCCGACTCGGGCACCGGGCAATACGGCCGGCGGGTCAGGATGATCAGCATTGGCGCCACGGTGGCGCGAGCCCAACTGGCGAATTCGTAGAGGTTGAACGGCGCCCACGAAGGCAGGTAGATCATCTCCGGAGGCATGTTGGGCGTGCCCTTCCAGTCCCACTGGCCGAACAGCGCCAGCCAGATCTTGGTGAACACCCGGACCTTGGGCATGCCGCCCTTGGATAGGATGAACTCCCGTGCCTTCACCAGCGGTTCCGACTCTGCAGAGTGCCCGGCCAGTTTGAGGGCGAAGTAACATTCAACGGAGGTGCTAACGTCGCCGGGGGCCTCGTAATACTGGCCCCATGAGCCATCGGACCGTTGCTTACTGAGGATGTAATTGGAGACCTTGCGCCAGCGTTCCGGGTCGTGCCGTCCGGTGAAATGGCACAGCATCAGGTACTCGGCTTCCATGGTGGCGTTGGACTCCAACTCGCCCCACCAGTAGCCGTCGGGATGCTGGGTCCGGCGGAAATAGCCCTGAGACCGGAAGACCGCTTGGTCCGCCGCCTGGCCAACTTCGCTATATGTCTGTTGCGCCGCCAAAGTTAGGCTCTGCTGCTCCCCTGGGTTTTGGCTTGGCCTTTTCGGTCAACATAACCGTGTCCGGTGAACCAATCCACGGCCTGCCGTAGGGCGTCTTCGATGGGGCGCTGCGGCAGGCCCAACTCCCGGACCGCTTTTTCGCAGCTGACATAGGCGGGAGTCTTGGATGCCAGCACGCCTTCCACCGGGATGGCCGGCTCCCGGCGCAGCAGCGAACCCTCAATGAACCGGTCCGCATAGCCAACGCCGACGACCAGCCAATAAGGTACCCTGATGCGGGGCGTCGCGAGCCCCGTTTGCCGGCTCAATATGTCGAATATTTCCTTCAAACTCACGTTCCGGTTGCCCAAGATGTACCTTTCTCCGGACCGTCCTTTCTCCAGCGCCAGGATGTGGCCCTCTACCACGTCGGCCACGTCCACCAGATTCATCCCCGTCTTCAAGTAGGCCGGAATCTTCCGGCGGAGAAAATCCAGGATCATCCTTCCGGTGGGTGTGGGTTTAACGTCCCACGGTCCCACGGGAGCCGTCGGGTTCACCACCACCAGCGGCATGCCGTCTGCCGCCATCGCCAGTGCTTCCTGCTCCGCCTGGAGCTTGGACCGCTTGTAATAGCCGTGCAGCGATCTGGCGTCCAACGGCGTGTTCTCATCGCCCAGACCGGTTTTCGGCGTCCCCACGGTGGACACCGTGCTGGTGTAGACCGTCCGGGACACTCCCGCCTGCCGCGCCGCCGCCAGCACGTTGGCCGTGCCGGTCGCGTTGGTGCGCGACACGCCCGCCGGGTCTCTGGACCAGAAGGTGTACGCGGCAGCCACGTGGAAAACCGCCTCGCATCCCTCCACCGCGCGGTCGACCGAACGGCGGTCCAGGATGTCGCCTTCCACCGGGATTATGCCGGTGTCCTGGATCGTTAACCGGTTGCTGTCCGGGCGGACCAACGCCCGCACCTCGTCACCCCGCCGCCACAGCTCGCGGGCCAGATTCCCACCGATGAACCCGGTTGCGCCGGTGACCAACACTTTCATGGTTAATGGCTAAGTCCAACGCGTGGGAAAAGCGTTAGTACGGAGCGCCCGGCGATTTGTTCCCATCTGCTTCGCCGCCGTTCCCGATCACTCCCGCCACCTTGAGGTAGGCCAGTCCGAAATTGGTTATGACCATCTGTCCCAGTTGCAGCTGCCTCTTAAGATTCAGCATCGTGGGGATGCGCCACGGCAGCAGGACCACGTTTGTCAGCACCTTGTAGGGAGACCGGGCCAACCCCGGCAGATAGCCGGGCAGTTGCTGGTTGGCGGTGTCCAGTACAACCCTGGCCGAGAGGAACGGCACCCCGGCCTTCTGGGCCGAGTGCGCCACCCGGTAGTCCTCCATGTTGACGCTGTCCACTTGGTATTGCGCCCGCAGCTCATCGCGCTCGTCCGGCCCAGCCACCAGGTGGTCAACGGTCAGTGACCCGCCGTTGCAGACCGGCATGGAGAGGTCGAGCGCCGCCTGCTGCGCCGATTGGAGCATCTGCGGATCGGGCCTGATGCTTTGCCCGAAACCCTGAGCGGCCCCGTTCTGCAACGAGTACCGGTTGGCCAGCAACAGATCGCCGGTTTCCAATACCGGGTCGACGCCGCCGGCCACGCCCAGGACCAGCACCCCTTCCAGGTCAGCGTTCCGGGCATCCAGCAAGGTGGCCATGGCGCTTCCTGAGCGTTCGGGTCCCACGCCCAATACCTTGAACTCCACCGGGGGATGCACCCCCGTGGTGTCTTCAATCTCGAGCAATGCGCGCCGGAGTCCGATCAACTCTTGCTCCATGCTGGCAGCTACGATCAGCAACTCTTTGAGTCCGTTAGATCCAATGGACCGAATAGGTTAGTCAACAAAGAACTAGGCAGCGGTGATGCCGCCTTTGTGGGCCGCGCCCGACTTGATCAAGGTAGCCCAGTCTTTGGGCGTCTTCAGGGCCTGGAAGATGGTGGCCGACTCGAACCCGCAGTGCATCATGCAATTCGCGCACCGTGGATCTTTGCCCACGCCGTACCTCTCCCAGATGTCCTCGTCGAAAAGCTCTGCCACGTGTTCCACATGCTCGTCGGCCAGGGGATAGCAGGGCTTTCGCCAGCCCATCACGGTGTAGGTCGGATTGGACCAGGCGGTGCATTGATATTCCCGCTCCCCCTTCAAAAAGCTCAGGTATAGGGGGTTATTGTAGAAAGTGGCGCCCTCGGAATTCTCCGGAGACAACAACTCTTGGAACAGCTCGTGGGACTCCTGGCGGGTCAAGAACATCTCCTGCTCCGGGGCGTCCTCAAAGTCGAACCCCGGCGAGATCATGGAACCTTCAACGCCGATGTCGCTGACCATCCGGAACATCTCGGTGAGGTCGCTCACATCGCTGGTGCGGAACACGGTGGAGTTGGTGCAGACACGGTAGCCGCGGTCCAGTGCTGACTGGACGGCCTCGACAGCCTTTTTGAAGACACCCTGGCGGTCCACCGACTCGTCGTGTTTGGCTTCCATGCCGTCTAGGTGCACCACCCAGCATAGGTACTTGGACGGCGGCACCTTGTCCATCACCCGGTCTAGCAGCAGGCCGTTGGTGCAGCAATACACGAAGTATTTCTCTTCGACCAACGTGTTGATGATCTCATTGATCCTGGGATGGATGGTCGGCTCGCCGCCGGCGATGGAAACGATGGGCGCGCCGGACTCCCGGACCGCCGCCAGCGCTTGCTCAACGGGCATCATCTTATCCAGCACCGGTTTGTACTCGCGGATACGCCCGCAACCGATGCAGGCCAGGTTGCACATCTCCAGCGGCTCCAGCATGGTAACCAAAGGAAACTTCTTCCGGCCTTTGAGCTTGTTCTTCAACAGGTACGCCGCCAGTCTGGCGGATAGTTCCAGGGGTCTCTTGGCTCTCTTCTTCGTGGTGGTTATGTCGGTGGTGGCCATATCGTAAAAACCTCGCCGGTTAAAGCTTCCTAATCGGATAGAACGTGATAGCTGATCGCCGTTGGCTTACGGCTAGTATTCCCTTCGGGCGAGAAAATCGATCAAGTCTTCGGCTTCGGTTTGGGCCCAGTTGGGCAGCGAGACAGGCCTCAGGGCATCCATGGCCTGGGCGGCGGCTTCTTCCGTAAGGCGCTGGGCGTTCTCGCGGGAGCCCACCTCGTCCAATACCGCCAAAACCCGCTGGACATCGTCTTCGTCCAGCTCGTCTTGCCCGTAGATGCGTAGAAGTTCATTCATCGCCTGGCCGCTGGCCTGCTCCAGGGCATACACCACCGGATAGGACTTCTTCCTGCGCCGGATGTCGTTGCCGGTGGCCTTGCCCAGCGTGGCCTCGTCGCCCCAGATACCCAGATAGTCATCCCTGATCTGGAATGCCCGGCCCAGGTATTCACCGAATCTGGCGAAGGCCTGCACCGTGGCCGCGTCATCAGTGGCCAGAAGCGCCCCTATCTCCAGCGCGCTTCTGATCAACGCCCCGGTCTTGCAGGCAATCATATAGAGGTATTCATCGGCCTTGATGTCGGTCCTCGATTCGAACTCGAGGTCCAGACACTGGCCCTGGATCATCTCAATGTAACTTTCCGTCAAGATGCTAGAAACCCTGAGGGCGGTTTCCGGGGCAACGCCCAGGTCCGCCACGTTCAGCATCGCCAAGTCGCCGGTGCACTGCATCGCGTTGCCGGCCGACAGGGCCTTCGGGATTCCCCAGAGGTGCCAAACCGTGGGCTGGTGGCGCCGTTCCACATCCCGGTCCTGGATGTCGTCGTGTATCAACGAGAAATTGTGGATCAACTCTAAAGCAGCTGCCGCGGGAAGGGCCTTGGTGAAATCGTTGGCCAATGCGTCGCAGGCGAATAAGCACAATGTGGGGCGCAGGGCTTTGCCTTGGGAGAGGGAGGAATCCATGTCGGCGCCCTGCTGGTCGACCCAGCCAAGATGGTAGCGGAGCAACCGGTAGGCTTCTGAGGAGCCGGTACCCGCGCCTGAGCCGGGCACAGCCTTATAGAGCTCCTGCTCCACGGAGCTTTTGTATCTGGAGAACATTCCCGGAAGCGCACCCGTCTGGGCCATTACAGGAGCCGCGTTCCGGTCCGTGCCCTCGTTGGTTTGCTGGCCGTGGTTTTGGACCATAGTCCTCTTCTCACTGAGAAAAGGTTGACCGCAGGGTGGCGGCCCGGGATCTTCCAGCGTGATCGCCTATCAAGCGCGGCGCCGATACATCGGCTTACGATGGTGAATCACGCCTGAAATGCTAGCAAAGCATTCGAGATGATGTCAAGACAGGCTGCAGAGCCAACACTAAGATGTATTCCAAGGGCGCTCTTGGCGGGCGCTCTTGGCCGGTTGCCAAGTCTTTAGGCTTGGCGGGTTCTTAGGCATGAGCCACACCTAACTCATGACTTTTGCCGCGGGACAGTAGTTGATATAATATCCGCATGGTTCATCGCACAACCAAGCGCACTACGGTGCACACACAGATAATAGTGCACCAAGGTGCCGAAAGATTGGCGGTATTTTGGCTCATTCCGGTCCAAAGCTGAGTTGGCGGCAACAAGGCAGCCGATTCGAAATGGCGAAAGTCTCACGCTTTTGCCAGGCACGGATTAGCTTTGGATAATCTGGGTGCGATTTCTGTTGACACTTCTGCCACATTAGTTTATATTTCTTCCTTGTAATCAATGTTACATAAGAGGCGTTAGAGATTGGGGGCCAACCCCCTGTCCGCTAGGCCTTCTTCATGTAACCGGGAAATTGCGGGTGGCGGGGCCGCCCAGAGAAGATAGATCCAAATCAGACTTTTCCATAGGAGGAGCACATGGCTGAACAGGATATTGCGTTGATGGCTCACCTCATGCGCCGCGCCGGTTTTGGTGCGAGCCGCGATGAGATTGAAGCCAGAGTGGCGCAAGGTTATGACAACGTAGTCCAAGAGCTGCTCAACCCCGAGACCCAGGAGGCCGTCGAGGAAGATCTGCTCATGCGCTACAACCCCTCGTACTACGAGGCTGCCGCCATCGAGAACAACGTGCAGCAATGGGTCTGGCGGATGATCAACAGCCCTCGCCAACTTCAAGAGAAGGTGGCGCTTTTCTGGCACATGATCTTCTGTGCCGGGCATAGCAAGATTGACAGCGGTCAAGAGATGGGTCTGATGGTCGACATCTTCCGCCGCAACGGGATGGGCAAATTCGACGACCTGCTTTTGGCTCTGTCGACCAATCCCGGCATGATGTACTACCTGGACAACACCGAGAGTCACAAGACCAACCTCAACGAGAACTATGGCCGTGAGCTCCTTGAGCTCTTCTCACTGGGCGTAGGGATGGATGAGGGCTTCAACTACAGCGAAGACGACGTCAAAGCCTGCGCCAGGGCCTTCACCGGTTGGAACATCGCCCCGCCCTATCCTCCGTTCCCCCACGGCCGCAGTCCTTGGGAGTTCCGCTTCGACCCCGCCGACCACGACAACAGTGAAAAGACGTTCCTCGGCGAGACCGGCAGGTGGAACGGCGACGACATCATCAACATCGTCTGCAAGCAGCCGGCGACCGCCCGGTTCATTGCCCGTCACATGTATAACTTCTTCGTAGCCGACGAGCCGCAGGTCCCGGCATGGCGGTTGACCCCGCCCCGAGACAAGGCTGCCATCGAAGCCATGGAGAAGGCGTACTGGGATTCCGACCACTCCATTAAGGCCATGTTGGAAGTGCTCTTCACCTCCGACTTCTTCAAAGACGAGGCGGTCCGCTACGCCAAGGTTAAGAACCCCACAGAGATGGTTGTTAGCCTGCTGCGCATGACCGGCGAGTTCAAGGGCCATCAGCCCGGCCTGTTCGAATTCTCCCAGGAGCCCAAGTACATGGGCATGGACCTGATGAACCCGCCCACCGTTGAAGGTTGGCACACGGGCCGCGAGTGGATCGACTCCGGCACGTTGGTCGAGCGCATCAACTTCGCCTCCGACATCCTAGGTAACACCGAGTTGGCCGGCGTCCGCAACTTGGTGGACCGGCTGATGTCTTTGGGCGACAAGCTCAGCCCTGAACAGTTCGTTAACGGGTGCCTGGAATTGACCGGTCCGGTGGTCGTAACTTCCGACACCATGGGTCAGTTGCTCGCCCACGCCGCCAAGGAGGGCGAACTCGCCCACGGCAGCGATGCCGAGCAGGCTGAGTTCACCCGCCGGTCCGGCGAGATGTTCCAGATGATCGCCGCTACCGCCGAATTCCAGTTCGAGTAAATCAACCCCGTAGTCAGTAAATCAATCGGCTATTGGGATGCCTAAATAACGTAAGGAGTAATCATGGTATCAACCAAGAAAGATCCCGTCCTGGCAGTGCTTTCCTTGTCCGGGGGTAACGACGGACTAAACTGCGTCATCCCTCGCAACAACGGCTTCTACCGGGACTTCCGGCCCACCTTGGCCGTGCCCGAAGATCAGATCATTCCCATCAACGATGAACTGGGCTTCCACCCCACGATGGGCCCTCTGAAGAAGTACTGGGACGAGGGCAAGCTGGCCATTTTCGTCGGCATCGGATATCCCACGCCCAGCTACTCCCACTTCCGTTCCATGGACATCTGGCACACCTGCGAGCCGGAAAAGATTGGAACCGAGGGTTGGCTGGGACGCGCCACCAAACAGTTGGACGCCAACTCCGAGAACGTGCTGACCGCCGTTAACTTCGGCCGAGGCCTCCCCCGTGCATTGGTCATGGACGGCGTGCCTGTCGCGTCCGTCGGTAACCTGGAGACCTATGGTCTGCTGACCGGCATCGAGGGCGAGAACCAGCGGAACGATGCGCTAGACGTATTTGGTCGCATGTACGCCCCCGCCATCGGCACCGGCGCCGTCATGGATTACATCCACCAGACCGGCACCGACGCTCTCAAGGGCGCCGACATCCTGTCCACCGCACCGGACAAGTACACTTCCAACGTTGAGTACTCGAACACCGCTATCGGGCAGTACATGAAAAACATCGTGCAGACCCACCTCGCCGGCTTCGGCACGCGGGTTCTGTATACCACCTCGCCTTACAATGGCTTCGACTCCCACGCCAACCAGGCGCAGGCCAACGCAGGACTGTTGACCGACGTTTCCAACACCGTGGACACGTTCATGACCGACCTGCGTGATCACGACGCCAGCGACGAAGTTACCCTGATGTTCTTCAGCGAGTTTGGCCGCCGCGTCGCCGACAATGGTTCCGGCACCGACCACGGCGCCGCCGGTGTGGCTTTCGCACTGGGTGAGCACGTCAAGGGCGGCGTCTATGGCACGTATCCTTCCCTGGACCCGGCCCATCAGGAAGATGGCGGCAACCTCAAGTTCAACTTGGACTTCCGGTCTGTCTACTCCACCATCCTGGAAGACTGGTTCCAACTGGACGCCGAGCCCATCGTCGGCGGAAACTTCGAGCGGACCAAGTTCTTCGCCTAGGCCTTGCTTAAAGGCTAAGCGTCCTTGATCTCGGTTACTAACGAAAGACGGCTGGCTGGGCCGTCACGCCGGCCACTGGTCAGGCTTGGGGCGGCCCAGCTCACAACGCGACGAAGAGGTAAAAAATATGGCAACACATTTCTTCGGTCTAACCAACCGAACATTCCGCTATGACCATTCCGTCGGCCGGGCAGAATTCGCCGGAACTGGCTTCCGGAACGCCACCGACATGGCCATCGCGCCCGACGGTACCGTGTATATCTGCAACCGGTCCTATGAGAATCGGCCCGACGGCGTGCACGTGACCGCTCTCACCCTGGACGAAGAGTACATCACCGAATTCGGCGGCTACGGCGAGGCCGACGGCGAATTCATGTGGCCCACGTCCATCGCTCTCGACAGTAAGGGTAACCTTTATCTGGCCGACGAGTGGTTGAACCGCATCACCAAGTTCACCAGCGACGGTGAGTACGTCAGCAAGTGGGGAACCGCTGGTTCTGGCGACGGCGAGCTGAACGGACCTTCCGGCATGGCCATCGACGCCGACGACAACATGCTTCTCGTCGACAGCGGCAACAACCGGGTCCAGAAGTTCACCTTGGACGGCAAGTTCATCAGCAAGTTTGGGTCGAAGGGCTCCGGCGACGGAGAATTCAACCTGCCTTGGGGCATTGCGCTGGACAACGATGGTCACATCTACATCGCCGACTGGCGGAATGACCGCATCCAGAAGTTCACCGCCGACGGCCAGTGGGAAGCCTCCATCGGCTACTCTGGCAGTGGCGTTGGTCAACTGAACCGCCCCAACGGCGTGGCGGTTGACGCGGATGGCGACATCTACGTTGCCGACTGGATGAACAACCGCGTACAGGTGTTCGCTCCCGACGGACGCTACGTCGCCCAGTTCAAGGGCGAGGCTGAGCTTTCCAAGTGGGGCAGGGACAAGCTTGGGTCCAACCCCGACATGATTCGGCAGCGCTCCCTTGCTTACAACAACGATCCCGATTTCGAGAGGAAACTGGCCCATCCCTGCGCCGTCAAGATTGACCCTCAGGGCCGGATCGCCATCATCGACCACACCCGCAACCGGATTCAGGTTTACGTCAAAGAAACCAATCCCGTGCTGGTCTAGCCGGTACCCATCATCGAACAAAAAAGAGCCGGGGCATTGCCCCGGCTCTTTTTTGTTTCCTGACATCGGGCGACTTTCGCTCCAATACCTCTTGGGGGAAGCCCAGCCCTACGGGCCTTCCGGCATTCCTCCGTCGATCCACGCCACTATCTCGTCGATCTCCTCGGGCTTGAGGAACGGTCCCCGCAACGGCATCTTGCCGGATGTGCCGACGCTCCGGGCCAACGACTTGACCAGGTTGGTCTCTCTGGCGGGGATGCCCGGTTCGATGGAACGGAGTCCCGAGAGCACGGAGTCCTTGAGTTCTTGGGCCGTCTCCCAATAATAGGCATGGATGCCGGGCAACGGCTGCCGGCCCCAGCGCTCGACCCAACGGGCCATGATGCCGTCCAGAATCTCCTTCACCCGGGGCCAGTAAACAACTTGTACTTCTTCGCTCATGGTCACAGCTCTGATTTAAAGATCGAGATCGGGGAGTGCCAGCTAACGGGGGTGTTCGTTCACCGACTCGCGGTGGAGCAGCTCCAACGCGTGTGGTATGACAGGCATCACAACCTCGAGACACTCGTTCACAGCCTTGGTGCTGCCAGGGAGTGTGATTATCAAGGTGTTGCCCCGTATACCGGCCACCGAACGGCTGATCATAGCCATCGGTGTGAATTGCAGAGTCTTGGCCCGCATCGCTTCCGCCATGCCGGGCACCTCTTTGTCCAATATGGCCAAACAGGCTTCGGGTGTAACGTCATACCGGCCCAGACCCGTGCCGCCGGTGCTCACTATCAGGTCAACATCTCCGGCGTCGGCCCACTCGGCCAACTTGCTCGAGATGGTGTCCTTGTCGTCGGTCACAATCTCGTAGCGGACCACCTTGAAGTTTTCGCCTTCGAGGAGATCCTTGATGGCCTGTCCGCTGCTATCGTCGCGGTTGCCCTGTGACCCCGATGTGCTGACCGTTAACACGCCTAAACCGAACATTTCACCCTCCGGGGAAATAATAACACAGGCAGAGCCCAGGCACGAGAAGGCCCTTGGCGTTACATAAGCCACGGCCTGGGTGAATTGGGAGCGTGCACCGGCTGAGAACGGGTCAGATTGACATCGAATTGGGCGCAATCTATAGTCACTACGCTAGCCGACCTGCCGGGAGAACCAACCGCCCTTGAATTCAAACCCCAGCTGCGTTTTCTGCCGCATCTCCGCCGGACAAGAACCCGCCAGATACCGCTATCTCGACGAAGACCTGATGGTCATTGTGAACAAGCTCACCTGGGTCCCACTGATGCTGTTGGTGATTCCCCGGGAGCACATGAGTCAGATACAACTCTGGAGCAGTGGTCTCCTGACCCGCATGGGCAACCTGGCGGTGGACATGGGCGCCATGTACGCCCCCAACGGCTTTCGGATACTATCCAACTTCGGACACGACGGCATGCAGAGCCAAGCCCACGGCCACATTCACGTGATCGGCGGCGTCAGCTTGGGTCCGTACGCCTAAACCAGACCCGCCTCCCGGTAACCGGGTCCCGATTAACTCATCTTAGGAGCTATTTACATTGGCTGAGACGATTCTTTACGAGAAACAAGGCAACATCGTTACCATGACCCTCAACCGGCCCGACTCCCTGAACGCCATCAACCGGTTGCTGCGTAAGGAACTCGCGGATGCGATAGTTGAGTTCGACAATGACCCCGAGGCATTCGTGGCCATCATCACTGGTGCCGGCCGGGCCTTCTGTTCCGGACGGGACCTCAAGGAACGGGCCGAAGACAACGCCAAGGGCGTTCAGGCCAGGGCCTCGGCCAGCATGACCAAGGACAGTCCCTTCATGTGGCCCCGCACCTGGAAGCCCATGATCGCCGCGGTCAACGGATTCGCTCTCGCCGGTGGTTGGTCCATCGCCCAGATGTGCGACCTGCGTATCGCGTCCGAGGAGGCCAAACTGGGCATCTCTGAAACCAAGTGGAGCCTGCTGCCGCCCTTCGGCACCATTCTCCCCAAGCAGATGAACCTGGCGTCGGTGTTGGAACTGGTGTTGACCGCTCAACCGGTGACGGCCCAACGGGCCTACGACATGGGGTTCCTGAACAAGGTGGTGCCCGCTGGAGACCTGATAGAGGAAGCCGTGACCATGGCCCAGCAGATCGCCGACAACGCTCCCCTGGCCGTGCAGACCTTCAAGGAACTGGCCTACCGGGGCCTGAACATGTCCAACCAGGATATCTCCGCTCTGACCTACCAGATGTACGACGCCCTACTCCTCACCGAAGATTCCAAGGAAGGCCCCAAAGCCTTCGCCGAGAAGCGCAAACCCCAGTGGAAAGGCCGGTAGGCTCCAAGACCAAACCCAGCCCGATTAAAAAACCCCACTCCAATCGGAGTGGGGTTTTTTGCGCCAGGGTCCGCTCATGGTGAGCCTGTAAAACCACAGGTGGTGGTGGGCCATCTTGTTCACCGATAAGTGCTCTGGCTGCTGGCGGTCCTTCGACAAGCATCTCAGGATGAGCGGGTGGTTGGGCTGCCTGCCTACAATTGGTACTCCGGCAGCCTGAGAAGTTGCTTGGCGATGACCAGGCGCATCACCTCGTTGGTGCCCTCGCCGATGATCATCAGCGGGGCGTCGCGGTAGTAGCGCTCCACCGGTGACTCCTTGATGTACCCGTAGCCGCCGTGCACCCGCATGGACTCCATCGCCACTTCCAGGCAGACCTCACTGGCGAACAGCTTGGCCATGCCCGATTCCAGGTCCACCCTTTGGCCGGTGTCCTTCTTGGCTGCGGCGTCGTAGACCATCAGGCGGGCCGCCTGGATCTTCGTCGCCATGTCGGCCAGTTTGAGCTGAATGGCCTGATGCTCGGAGATGGGCTTGCCGAAAGTCTCCCTCTGTTGAGAGTATTTGATGGCGGCTTCAAAGGCGGCCTGGGCCACGCCAACCGCCCTCGCGGCCACGTTGATGCGGCCGGTCTCCAAGCCGCTCATGACCATGCCGAATCCCGCCCCCTCCTTGCCGCCCACCAGGTTGTCTTCGGGGATGGCATAGTTGTTGAAGTGAAGCTCGCAGGTGTCCAGGCCCCGGTAGCCCAGCTTGTCCAGGTCGCGGCCCACTTCGAACCCCGGCCCGCCCTTCTCCACCACGAACGCGCTGATGCCTCGGTGCCTGGGTTCCATGTCCGGGTCGGTGCGGGCCAGCAGGCAGAACATGTCGCCATAGCGGCCGTTGGTGATGAACATCTTGGTGCCGTTGATGACGTACTCTTCGCCGGACTTGGTGGCGGTGGTCTGTAGGTTGGCCATGTCCGTGCCGCCGCTGGGCTCGGTAAGGGCCAGGCCGCCCCGCTTGCGCCCCGAGGCCAGGTCGGGGAGGAACCGCTGCTTCTGCGCTTCGGTGCCGTAGTGAGTCAGCACGTAGGTCAGGATGTGGTGGGTGCCGATGGCCCCGCTTAGCGTCATGAACCCCTTGCTTAACTCCTCGAAGATGCTGGCGAAGGTGGTGTAGTCCAAGCCCATACCGCCGTACTCTTCGGGCACGGTGATGCCGAAAAGCCCCAATTCCTTCATGCGGTCGATCAGGTCATGAGGCACCGTGTCGTCGCGGTCATGTTGGGCCGCCACCGGCTCCACCTCCCGCCGGACAAAGTCGCGGACCATGTTTACGATCTGGGCTCGGGCCTCGGGTGGTGTAGTCGTCAACGGGATCTCCTAATCATGCCGGGAAGTTGAGTCTGTACCGGGCTTAAATACAGCCTAAGAAGTGATTGGCAGTCTATCCCAGGGCTCAGACACGGTCAAGAATGCAAGAACGGCGCTCACACAGGTGTGAGCGCCGCTGAAAGACGAGGAAACCAAAGCAGATCGAGTTCAGCTTCCCGACAAGGCAGCCTGGGCCGCGGCCAGCCTCGCCACCGGCACCCGGTAGGGAGAGCAGCTGACATAATCTAGGGCTGCTTCATGGCAGAACACGACACTGGCCGGGTCTCCCCCGTGCTCGCCGCAGATGCCGATCTCCAGATTCGGCCTTTCCCGGCGGCCCGCGGTCACCGCGGCCTTGACCAGCGCCCCCACGCCCTCGGGGTCGATGGAGGCGAAGGGGTCATTGGGCAGCACCCCCTCGTCGATATACCGGCGTAGGAATTTGCCCTCGGCATCGTCCCGGCTGAACCCGAAGACCATCTGAGTTAGGTCGTTGGTGCCGAAGCTGAAGAACTCCGACTCCTTGGCGATCTCACCAGCGGTGAGCGCGGCCCGGGGAGTCTCAATCATGGTGCCAAACTTGTAATGGACCTTGACGCCCAACCGCTCCTGCACCTGGGATGCAACCAGGCTCAGGTCCTGCCGTAGCCGGTGTATCTCCTCCACGTCGACCGTCAAGGGAATCATGATCTCCGGGCTAACGTCCAGGCCCTCTTGCGCCAGCAGAGCGCCGGCGGTGATGATGGCCTCGACCTGCATCCGGTAGATGGCCGGGAAGCTCAGGCCCAACCGGCAACCGCGGTGCCCCAGCATGGGATTGGACTCTCGGAGCGAGTCCACCAACTGGAGGAAACTCTCTTTCTCTTCCAATCTTGCCTCGGGCGCCCCCGAGTGACGGAGTTCTATCAACTCGGTGAGCAGGGTCTCATAGGGAGGCAGGAATTCGTGGAGTGGCGCGTCCAGCAGGCGTATGATCACTGGCCTGGAGCCCATCACCCGCAGGATGCCGCCGAAATCGCCGGTCTGCAATTCCTTGACCTGGTCCAGCGCCTGATAAAAGTCTACGACTGCTTGGGGGGCGTCCGGGTTGTCCTGCCGCCGGAACGCACGGTCATTGTTCTCTCTGCGCCACGATTCGGCCGCCTCCGCGTTCAGCAGCATCTGCCGTACGCTTGGCAATCGTTTGGGGTCCAAGAACATGTGCTCGGTACGGCAAAGACCGATGCCCTCGGCGCCCATATCCAATGCCTGGGCGGCATCGGACGGCGTGTCGGCGTTGGCCATCACCCCCAGCCGGCGGGTCTGGTCGGCCCACCCCAACAGTTCTCGGGCCTCCGGAAGTTCGTTCAGGCTGGGTTGGACCGTTTCAAGCTCCCCCAGATAGACCGAACCCAAAGCGCCGTCCATGCTGATCTGCTCGCCCTCACGGACGGTCTTGCCGGCGGCGGTGAACAGGCTGGCGTCCAGGTCAACTACGATATCTTCGCAGCCGACGATGCACGGCTTGCCCAGTCCTCTAGTAACCACGGCCGCGTGGCTGGTTACGCCGCCACGGCTGGTCACGACGCCCACCGCGGCTGTTATGCCGTGGATGTCGTCGGGCTTGGTCTCCGGGCGCACCAGGATCACAGCCTTTCCGGCGGCGGCCAGTTCGGCGGCCTTGGTGGCGTCGAAACAGACCGTTCCCGACGCAGCCCCGGGGGACGCTGGTGCGCCGCGGGCCAGGAAACGGATTTTTAGAGCTTTTTCGGAAAGGGCGTCCGAGAACTGGGGCACCAGTAACTTGGAAATCTCTTCGGCATCCACTCTAAGCAGTGCCTGCGACTGGCTGATCAGACCCTCGTGGACCATGTCCACGGCCGTCTTCACCGCGGACAGGGCGGTTCGCTTGGCGCTGCGGGTCTGCAACAGGAAGAGACGGGCGTTCTCGATGGTGAATTCCACGTCCTGCACGTCGGCGTAGTGGGTTTCCAGGTTGTGGGCCAATTCCATGAGCTGACCGTAGGCCTCGGGGAGCACGTCATGGAGGCTGGCGATTGGTTGAGGGGTCCGCACCCCGGCAACCACGTCCTCGCCCTGGGCATTGGTCAGAAACTCGCCGTAGACCTCGGCCTTGCCGGTGGAGGGGTTGCGGGTGAACAGCACCCCGGTGCCGCTGGTGGGGCCAAGGTTTCCAAAGACCATGGACATTATGGTCACGGCGGTTCCCATGTCGTGGTCGATGTTGTTGTGTTGTCGGTAGAAGATAGCCCTGGGCGTGTTCCAGCTACGGAAAACGGCCTCGACGGCAGACATTAGCTGTTCCCAAGGGTCGGCGGGAGGCTCGGAGCCGGTCGCTGCCTTGGCCACGGCCTTGAAGTCGGCCACCAAGCCCTGCAACTGCTCGGCGCTCAATTCGCTGTCCAGGGTCACGCCTGCCGCCTTTTTATGGGTGTCCAGCGCTTCCTCGAACGCCGCGGCATCCACGCCCATGACCACTTCTGAATAGATCTGGAGGAAGCGGCGGTAGGCGTCGTAGGCCGGGCGGGGGTCGCCCATCATGTCGGCCAACCCCTCAACGATCTGGTCGTTGATGCCCAGGTTCAAGATTGTGTCCATCATTCCGGGCATGGAGATGCGGGCCCCGGACCGCACCGACACCAGAAGGGGGTTCGATGCCGACCCAAAGTCGTGCCCGATGGACGTCTCTAGCTCCCGGATGTTCTCTCTGATGGACTCTTCAAGACCCTGAGGAAGGGTCTGGTTCTTTGATAGATAGTCCCGGCAGACCTGCGTGGAGATAACAAAACCCGGAGGAACTGGCAGTCCCATCCGGGCCATCTCGCAGAGGTTGCTTCCCTTGCCGCCGAGGAGGTCGGCCATTGCGGCGTTCCCCTCATCGAACCGGTACACAAGCTTTGTGGTCCCAATTCCAGTTCCGATTCCGGTTCGGGGAGTGTGTATGGTCATGGGCTTCGCCCTCCCATCGCCTATCTCATCTGTTAAGCAGTTGCGCCGGTAAACCGTCGTACCGTGATGCGACAGCCCCAACATCAACCAAGCGACTATATACCGGACCGCTCTGACAAATCAACTTGAAGCGAAAAAAGAAAGGCCGAAATCCACGCCTAACGATTACGAAATACGTAGATATTCGGCCTTAAATTGTGGTAACCGTTAATATTTATGTCAGCCTGCCCGGCGTAATTGGGCCGCGGCCCAGGGCTTTAGATCTCTCGGAACTGTGGCTCCGGCTCGGAGATGTCGAAACCGTGTTCCCATAGCTCGTCCATCTTCGCCTGCTCCTCGTCGGTGAGCATGGGTGTGTCCAACGCGCTGGTGTATTCGGACAGCTCAGCCAGGTTGGTGAAGTTGGGCAGCACGGAGATGATGGCCGGCTGCTTCAGCACGAACTGGATGGCCGATTGGGCCATGGTGCGGGTGTCTTCCTGCACCAGGAACCGCACCCGATCCACCTTGCGCATCGCCTCTTCCAGCCACTCGTTCTTGCGGTGGGCACGGTGGTCGTCGGGGTCGAAAACGGGCAGCCCTTGGTCGTACTCCCCAGTAAGGGTGTTGGATGCGTGCGGCACCCGCGACAGCAAGCCCACTTCATGCTCTTCGGCCAGCTTGATCAGGTCCTTGGCTGGGTCCTGCTCCAACATGCTGTAGATGATCTGGGCGCTGGAGATGTTGCGCTGGCGCATGGAGTACTCGCCCTCTTCGTACCAGCCGATGTCTGGGCCCAGGGCCACGCCATAGTAGCGAATCTTGCCCTCGAATTGGAGCTGTTCCAGGGTCTCGAACAGCTCGTCCTTCTCCAGGTCGGCCAGCTTGATATTGTGGGCTTGGTAGAGGTCGATGTAGTCGGTTCCCAGGCGGCGCAGGCTCTGTTCGCAAGCGTACTTCACGAATTCCTTGTCAAACTTCTGCGCCCTTTCCTTGTGGCCGTCGCGGGGCGTGGGGTCGTAGATGTCGTAGCCAAACTTGGTGGCGATGACGATGTCGTTGCGCTTGTGTCCAAGCACGTCGGCCAGAATCTCCTCGCCAAGTCCATCGCCATAGGTGTCCGCGGTGTCGAAGAAGTTGATGCCTTCTTCCACGGCATTTTCCAACAGGGCCGCCTTGTCGGAATCCTCTATCTTGCCCCACCAGTTGGTGGCAACGGTCCAAACGCCGAACCCGATCTCCGACAGGACCAGGTCGGTGCGGGGCATCTTGCGAAACTTCATGATAATTTCATCCTTGATCCACCGGAGCTTTGGAAGTTCCCGATATTCGGGATCACCGGCGCCTGATTCTGGGAAGTGAACTTGCCGGAGCAGGTGCCGCGCCACTCCCGGACGATCAACTCCGCAGTCCGGTCGCTGGCCAGTTGGCAGGGCATGTCCCTCACTAGATCGAAAGCTGATTTGCCATCCAGGGTCTGGCCCGGTACACGCTTTCCCCGGTCAAAAGGTCGAGCGATCTACCCATATAACGCTCTTAAGGCGGCTAACCCGCGGTTACGGCGAGGCCCAAACTGCCCTTGATCTTATCCACCCGGCGCTGGAATTCGGCGTCGTCCAACACCGCCTCCATCTTGCCTAGATTAACGGTTTTCAGTACCTCGACCCATGATGTGCAACCGCTGTACTCCTTCAGGAAGGGCACGGTGACCGGTTGTTCCAGCTTGTACACCCGCAGCAACATCACCGACAGGGGGAGCATGGGCTTCCAGTGGAGCTTGGATTGGGCGTAGGCAGTCGTCCAGATGTGGTGGGGCTCCAGGGCGTCCACCTTTTCCTGTTCTTCTATCTCAAGCACTTCCTCGGCCTTGGCCCAGTGAGTGAAGGTGATGTGCTCGTCGTCGTGGGGCTGCTCCAAGACTCTCTGCAGAGCGGGTTGGTAGGCCGGCTGCAACAGGTCTTCCTTCTGGTGGAGGTAGGTGGGATAGAACAGGAACTCGCGGTGTATCACGCGGAAGTCCTTGCCGTCCTCGTGGATACCGCCCTTGCGCAGCAGCAGCACTTGGTCTCCCTGCGCCATGGCATCGACGGTTACTGCCCACTCTTTCAGCGCCATCTGGCAATTGGTTGGCAACATCTAAACACCGCTCCATCGTTTATCCGTGAACCGGTCGGCCCAGATCGGGCCAGCCGGTTCCGAAAGTCGGAATCTCGTCTCAAAACTGCTAAATCCCCAGATAACTGGGCGAAAAGTACCAAAACTGTGTCTGTAAGGTCAATGGTATCACTGGCCCAACATGCGCTCAATCCCTGAGGCTAGACACGGCCGGGAAGGCCCGATGGCGACTTTGGGTGGCTATCAGGCCGATGTCAGGTCTAAAAGGGAAGCCTTTTCGGCCATGAGGAATTCGCGGAAGGCCCGCTGCGATGGGGACAGGTAACGTTCTTTGGGCTGGATCAGGGTCAATGGACGGCGGCAATCCCAACCAGCCACGTCCAACACTACGAGCATGCCGGCCTTGACCTCAGCGGCGATGCCGAGAGCTGAGATGATCCCAACCCCGCCGCCGGCCACTGCCGCCTGTTTGATCGCCTGGTTGCTGCCAAGTTCGATGGCGATCTTGGGCGACACGCCAAGCTCTCGGAAATGACGCTCGGCCGACTGCCGGGTGGCCGACCCCAATTCCCTGGCCACCAGCCCTGCTTCCACAACCTGCTCAGGGGAGATCCGCCCCAGGTTGGCTATCGGGTGGCTGGGGGCGGCGACCAATACGATCTCGTCGTTCTGAAAGTCCACCGTTTCCAGTTCGTTGGAGTGCTCATCCAGGTGGTCGCCCACCATGCCCAGGTCCATGTCCCGGTCCAATATGCGCTGAACGATGGAGCGGGTGTTGCCGATGATCAACTCGACGTGGATGCCGGGGTAGACCTGGTGGAACCGGCCCACAACCAGCGGCAGGACGTATTCGCCGGGCGTGGTGCTGGCCCCCAACACCAGATGGCCTGACTGGAGATCGCCCATCTCTTGGATGGTGACCAGCAACTGGTTGGAAAGGGCGAATATCTGCTGCGAGTAGGCCAAAACGGCTTCGCCGGCTTCGGTGATCCTCAGTCCACGGGGCCGCCTGTGGAACAGGGTTATCCCCAGGAACTTCTCCAGTTCCTGGACCTGGATCGAGACCGCCGGCTGGGTGATCTCCAGCGCTTCGGCAGCCCGCGAGAAGCTCAGGTGATTGGCGACCATCTGGAAGATATAGAGTTGATGGAAGTTCAACTGGCCCGTGGAAGACCCACCGCCTCCGAGCCGTTTTTGCTGCTCGGGCATGGCCGTTATTCCGGGCCGCCGAGATGCTCCAGCCGAAGCAGCCGGGTAAGATTACGCGTTGTCACCCTAGCGACCTCTTCCACCGGGATCCTTTTGATCTCGGCAAGGGTCTGGGCCACCGACTGGACGTGTCTTGGCTCCGTCCAGTTTGTGCGGTATTTCTTGAACGGCTGCGGTGCGGCGTCTGTTTCCAGGACGATATTTTCCAGGGGGATAACCTTGGCCACGTCCTGCAACTCTGGGAGCCGGGTGAGCGGACGGGCCAAAGATAAGTAGAACCCGCAGTCGATGGCTTCCCGGGCGGTGGCCTCGTCGCCTTGGAAGTAATGCATCGCCCCGCCAACCTCGCCTGCGTTCTCCTCGCGCAATACCCGGAACACCTCGGCATGCGACTCACGAGAATGAAATATGATGGGCAATCTGAGGCTGCGTGCCAGGCGGATATGCTGGCGGAAGACCTGGTCTTGGGTGCCGTGGTCCGGGGAGGCCGGCAGATAGTCCAAGCCAACCTCGCTGATACAGACCACTTTGGAAGAAGACTTGGCCATGCTCTCCAGCTTGGCGTAGACCTCGTCGGTGACTTCCTCGGTGGCCTCCATGGGATGGATGCCGACTCCGGCGTAGAGGGGCGTGTGCTGCTCAGCCAGATCGATACAGTCTTGGGTCGACCGCAGCGTGGTCCCGGCACATACGGCGAACGCGACGCCTGCTTCGGTGGCCCGGTCTAATATGCCGGGCATCTCCGCAGGTCCGTACTGGTCGAGGTGGGTATGACAATCACCCAGCAAATAATCGATAGGCATGTGAATTACCTTATTGGCGTGATCGGTATGATTGATCCTGGCCTAGGGACTAATATCGCGAAAATCAACCATCTGTCCTGAATCATATCCCATCAGGTGCCATGCAGAGCCGATCAGGGCCGATCAGGGCCGAACACAGGGGATTGTTCAGGTAGTTGTGACGAAAATTACATATTCCATTATAAAGAATAATAGCGAAAAAACTATTGGATATCCCTTGGGATATTGAACCTGGTCAAAGATTGAGGTTTTTCGGCCAGCTTCCTGCTGGAGAACACCCTCACCGCTGGTGAATCAGGCGGCGTTTGGCCGCGTTTCCGGGCGGTTACGAAACTCGTTGACACCCTCAAACGCGAATGGTAGCATAATTGTTGACCAAAGAGGTCGACAATCTCTTTCGGCGACCGGTCCTGACTGATTATAGCCGTGCATCCCACTGGCTCAGGGTCATCGCCAATCCCGGTCCAGGAGCATTCAATGACCACACCTAGGGTCATTTCAAGAGACGCCACTTCCAGTGAGTTGGATTCCGACTACAAGTGGGGTTTTACAATTGACATCGGTTCCGATCTGGCCCCCAAGGGGCTCAGCGAGGAAATCGTCCGGCTCATCTCGGCCAAGAAGGAAGAACCCGAGTGGATGCTGGAGTGGCGGCTCAAAGCCTTCCGCCAGTGGCTGAAGCTCAAAGAACAGCCGCCGAAATGGGCCAACGTGGAATATCCGCCCATCGACTACCAGGATATCTACTACTACGCGGCCCCCAAGAGTGACGCGCCTAAGAGCCTGGACGAGGTTGACCCGGAGATTCTAGAGGCTTTCGAGAAGCTGGGCATTCCCTTGGCGGAAAGGGCCAAACTGGCCGGTGTTGCCGTGGATGCCGTGGTGGATAGTGTGTCGGTGGCCACAACCTACCAGGACACGCTGGAGAAACAGGGCATCATCTTCTGCTCCATGAGCGAAGCGGTCAAGAAGCACCCGGAGTTGGTCCAGAAGTACCTGGGCTCGGTGGTGCCCTACTCCGACAATTTCTATGCCACGCTAAACTCCGCCGTGTTCACCGACGGATCCTTCGCCTACATACCCAAAGGCGTGCGCTGTCCCATTGAATTGATGACCTACTTCCGCATCAACCAGGCCGACTCCGGCCAGTTCGAGCGGACCCTGATCATCGCCGACGAGGGCTCCTACGTCAGCTACCTGGAAGGCTGCACCGCCCCCGCCAGAAAGACCCACCAGCTTCACGCTGCGGTGGTCGAGTTGGTGGCCTTGGACGACGCCGAGATTAAGTATTCCACCCTGCAGAACTGGTTCCCCGGCGACAAGGACGGCAACGGCGGCGTCTACAACTTCGTGACCAAACGCGGCAAAGCGGCCAAGAACGCCAAGATATCGTGGACCCAGGTTGAGACCGGATCGGCCATCACCTGGAAGTACCCCAGTGTCATCTTGGAGGGCGATAACTCGGTGGGCGAGTTCTACTCGGTGGCCCTGGTTAACAATCACCAGCAGGCCGACACCGGCACCAAGATGATTCACATCGGCAAGAACACCCGCAGCACCATCGTCGCCAAGGGCATCTCAGCAGGCCAGGGCAACGCCACCTACCGGGGCTTGGTTAAGGTGCTGGCTTCGGCCGACGGCGCCAAGAACTTCACCCAGTGCGACTCCCTACTGGTTGGAGACAAGTGCGGGGCGCACACGGTCCCCTACATCGAGGTGAAAAACCCGACGGCCCAGATGGAGCATGAGGCGTCAACCTCCAAGGTCAGCGACGACCAGCTCTTCTACTGTCAGCAGCGGGGCATGTCGGTCGAGGACGCCCATTTCATGATAATCAACGGCTTCTGCCGAGGCATCTTCCAAGAGCTTCCGTTCGAATTCGCCATGGAGGCGTCGCAGCTCTTGAAGGTCAGCCTGGAAGGAGCAGTGGGATAAATGGCTACTGAAACTAAGAAATCGACGCCCCTGTTGTCGATCAAGGGTCTGACCGCGTCGGCGGGGGACCTGAAGATCCTTAAGGGCATCGACCTAGACATCTACCCGGGCGAAGTGCACGCCATCATGGGGCCCAACGGCTCCGGTAAGAGTACGCTTACCAATGTGCTGGCCGGCCGCCCCGACTACACGGTCACCGGCGGCGAGGTCTTGTTCGAGGGCCAAAGCATCTTGGGACTGGAGCCGGAGATCAGAGCACGCATGGGCCTGTTCCTCGCCTTCCAATACCCGCTGGAACTTCCCGGGGTACGCGCCTGGCAATTCCTCAAGGCGGGCGTGGATGCCAAACGGCTTCACAACGGCCAAGAAGAGATGAGCGCCCGGGAATTTGACCAGATGCTCAAAGCCAAGGTCGCGGAGGTCCAGATCGACCCCGAACTGGTTCGGAGGGCGGTTAACGAGGGATTCTCCGGCGGCGAGAAGAAACGGAACGAAGTCCTCCAGATGGCCGTGCTTGACCCTAAGCTGGCTCTCCTGGATGAGACCGATTCCGGCCTGGATATCGACGCCCTGCGCATCGTTTCCGATGGTGTGAACCTCCTTCGCTCCCCAGATAAGGCGGTTGTTCTGGTGACCCACTACCAGCGGATACTCAACTATATCTCACCCAATCACGTTCACGTGCTATACGACGGTCGAATCGTCCGGTCCGGCGGCCCTGAACTGGCCCACGAGCTGGAAGAAAAGGGCTATGACTGGATCAAAGACCTCGTCGACGCCACCGTATAGCCGCCCCGGGGATAAACAGACCGTATGACGACTGCGCCAGCCAAATACGCCCACTACCTTGCCGACTTCCAGTCATTGACTGAGGGGCCTGGCGCCGAAGCTCCAGCATGGCTCAAGAGCGCCCGGGATAACGCTTGGACCAAGTTCGCCGCGACCGGTTTCCCCACCGCGCGGCGCGGCAATGAACGCTGGAAGTACACCAACGTCGGCCCCATCGCCAGGACCGATTTCGGATACCCCTTGGCCCCTGCGCCGGCCGACGGCTCCGAAGGATTGGTTCCTTCGTATCAGGTTTCAGGGCAGACCGTTTTTGACCTGATTTACGTTGACGGCGTGTATTCACCCGGGCTTTCTTCGCCTGCCTTGGACGCGAGCGGCGTGGTTGCCGCCAGCCTGGCCGTGGCCGCCGGCAATGATAGCCTCGATCTGGAAGGCCAGGTAGGGCGTTACGCCCCGCCGGACGACGACGGGTTCGCCGCGCTGAACACCGCTTTCCTCCGGGATGGCGCCTACGTGAACGTGGCCGACGATCATGCCGAGAAAGTGGTTATCCGCATCTCTTACATCACGTCTCAGAGCGAAGACGCGAACCACAAAGTAACCTATCCCCGCACCATGATCGTCGCCGGACGCAACACCGACATCACGGTGGTAGAGAGTTACCGGGGCCCCCAAGAAAGTGTCTACTTCACCAACGCGGTCACCGAGATATCGGTCCGTGAAGGCGCCAAGCTCGACCACTACCGCCTGCTCTTGGAAGGCGGCAAAGCCTTCCATGTTGGCACCAGCCGGGTTATCCAAGAGAAGGACAGCAGCTTCAGCTCGGCGTCCTTCGCCTTGGGAACTACCCTGGCCCGGAACGACCTTGAAGTGCTGCTCGACGCCCCTGGCGCGTACTGTTCCCTGAACGGACTCTACCTGACCGCCGACAACCAGCACATCGACAACCTGATCAGCATCGACCACGCCAAGCCCAACTGTACCAGCCGCTTGAACTACAAGGGCATCTTGGACGGCAAGTCCCGGGCGGTGTTCGGCGGCACGGTGATGGTGCGCCGCGACGCCCAGAAGAGCGATGCCGAGCAGACCGACAAAAACCTGATACTGTCCAACTCGGCTGAGGTCGACAGTAAGCCCAGCCTTCTGATCTATGCCGACGACGTGAAGTGCAGCCACGGTGCCACCGCCGGCCATATCGACGCCGACACCCTGTTCTACCTCCGCAGCCGGGGCCTAGACCTGGACACGGCCAGCCGGATGCTGGTCCATGCCTTCGCCAGTGAGATCATCAACACGGTGAACCTGGAACCGCTCCAGGATTACCTGAACACACTTTTCGCGGCGGCGATCCCAAACAAAGCTCTGCCTATCGCCGGTCTCGTGCCTTCCCGACGCGCCAAAGCAGCGGGGGATAAATGACCACGGGAGACCGGAGCACATCGGCGGCGGCGTTCGACGTGCATAAGGTGCGGGACGATTTCCCCATCTTGAAGCAACAGGTAAACGGCAACCCGCTGGTTTACCTGGACAACGGGGCCACGTCCCAGAAACCCCAGTCGGTGATCGACGCCATCGTGCGCTACTACACCACCGAGAATTCCAACGTGCACCGGGGCGTCCATACCCTCAGCCAGCGGGCCACCGACGACTACGAGGGTGCGCGGGCCAAGATTCGCAAGTTCATCAACGCTGGCGACGACCGGGAGATTATCTTCACCAGGAACACCACCGAGGGGATCAACCTGGTGGCCCACACCTACGCCAGGCAGCACGTGGGTCCCGGCGATGACATCATCGTTTCCAACATGGAACACCACTCCAACATCGTCCCCTGGCAGATGTTGTGCGAAGAGAAGGGAGCCAACCTTAAGGTTGTGCCCATCGACGACACCGGCGAGTTGCTGATGGACGAGTATGAGCAGATGCTCAGTCCCCGTACCAAGCTGGTCTCCATAACCCATGTTTCCAACGCCCTGGGCACGATCCTGCCGGCGGCAAAGATCGTCGAACTCGCCCATGCCCACGGCGCTCCGGTACTGCTGGACGGCGCTCAGGCCGTGCCCCACATGCCGGTGGACATGCAGGAACTGGACTGCGACTTCTACGTATTTTCCGGCCACAAACTGTTCGGCCCCACGGGCATCGGCATCCTCTACGGAAAGGCTGAATTGCTGGAAGCCATGCCGCCATTCATGGGCGGTGGGGACATGATCAAGTCGGTAACCTTCGAAAAGACGATCTACAACGATCTGCCGTACAAGTTCGAGGCTGGAACGCCAGACATCGCCAGCGCCATCGCCCTGGGCGCCGCCGTGGATTACGTGACCAACCTGGGCTTCGATCAGATCACGGCCCACGAAGAGGAACTGCTCCGTTACGGCACCCAAGCGCTGACCTCCATCGCGGGGGTGCGATTGGTCGGCACCGCCCCTCATAAAGCCGGGATACTTTCATTCGTGATGGACAAAGCCCATCCCCACGACATCGGCACCATACTGGACGAACAGGGAATCGCCATCCGCACCGGCCATCACTGCGCCCAGCCGGTGATGCAGCGGTTCCGGATACCTGCCACCGCCCGTGCCTCATTGGCCTTCTACAACACGAAAGAAGACATTGACGCCCTGGTGAAAGGCATTGACCGCGTACTAGAGGTTTTCAGTTAATGGCCGGCTTGAGTGACCTTTACCAGGAGATACTCCTGGAACATAACAGCAAACCCCGTAATTTCCGCGAGGTCGTTGAACCGACCCAGTCCGCCGAGGGATTTAACCCGCTCTGCGGCGACCAGATCACCCTCTATCTCAAAGTTGTTGACGGCGTGATTGACGACGTGGGATTCCAGGGGACCGGCTGCGCTATCTCGCGGGCTTCCGCCTCGATGATGACCCAGAGCATCAAGGGCCAGAGCCTGGAGAAGGCCGAAGAGATATTCGACGCCTTCCATCACATGATTACCGAGCCTGGCGGTGAGCTGGACCTGGACACGCTGGGTGACCTGGAAACACTGTCGGGGGTCAACGAATACCCCACGCGCATCAAATGCGCCATCTTGGCCTGGCACACCATGAAGGCCGCGTTGGCCGGCGACAGCGACGGTATCACCACCGAATAAGGCCCGTGGCGCGCTACCTGGGCAGGCACCGCCCCGTGACGGGTTGTGATCTCCGCGCCGTTCTTTCCCCTCACGCATGATGCGTTTCGGCTTCCCTGTGCTAAGCTGGTTACGATTCTTACTTATGGCCGACTAACCGATGCCTCAACAGCCCGACGTCTCCCTCGATGGCCTCTACGGCGACCTGGTCATGGACCACTACCGTAACCCCCGCAACCGCACTCCCCTGGATGACGCGGATGTGGAGGCTGAAGAGTTCAACCCGTTCTGCGGCGACCGCGCCACCTTCCAGCTCAGTTTGGACGACGATGGCATGGTGGCCGGCGTCAGCGCACGCTCGGAAGGCTGCTCCATAATCCAGGCGGCCACATCCATGCTCTCCAGCCTGTTGCCGGGCAAGTCCCTGGGCGAAGTGGAGGAACTGGGTACCAGTTACCGGGAATCCATGCGGAACGGCCTAAAAGACGACGGTGTGGACGGTCTGGGCGACCTGCTGGCCCTTCAGGTGGTGCGCCAGTACCCGGTGCGCATCAAGTGCGCCCTGCTGCCGCTGGTGGCTCTGGAGGAAGGCATCAAAGCCTACCGGTCCAAGTCATAACTTGGATGAAAGAGGCGATAAGGATCTGTTGGTCTAAGTCCTAGATCGATCCTTTAACGGTCCAGCCAGGCCCTTGACCAGAAGTTGTACTCAGATAGCGCCGTGTTGGGCTCGAACCCCTTTAAGTCTTCGCGGAACACCCACCGGGACGCGGCGGTCACCGGACTGAACAAGTAGGCCTGCTCGAGCACCCGGCGCTGAATCTCCACCAACTGGCCTTTCCTGATCGAGTCGTCGAATTCGGCGGCCTGGACCTCAATCATGGAATCCAACTGGGTGTCCTGATGCCCCGCCATGTTCCACTGGCCCTGGCTGTGCAACAGTCCGAACAGGAAGCTGTTGGTCGTGGAGGTCGGCGGCGCCGCGCCCACGGCCAACTGAAACTCCCGCGCCGGACCCATGACCAGGTCATTGAACTGCACCGGGTTCATGCGGCGCAGTTCGGGGTTGAATCCGACGGCGGTCAGGTCGGCCAGCAGCTTTTTTTCCAGGGCCAGGTTCTCGCCGCCGGTCCGTTCGATTCGTACCGTCACTTCGATATCCACGGGCAACTTTTGGCCCGAGTTTGCCAGCAATCGGCGCGCCTTGCCGGGGTCGGCGAAATAGTTTCGGCGCATATCCTCCCGGTCCAGCAACCAACCGGGCTCCCGCACCGGTATCCCCACGCTGGTGAACCCCAGGCCCGACCAAACAGTGTCCAGATAATCCCAGGGGTCTATCGCCTGAAACACGGCCTGCCGCACGGCTGTCTTGGTCAAGGCCGGCGTTTGGGTGTTCATGGCCAGCATCACTCCCGCGCCCGACCGGCGGGATACTACAGACTGAAACCTGGTATCGCCGCCACGCAACGTTTCCCACTCGCCGGGACCCACGGAAAGAACGTCGATCAATCCAGCCCGGAAGGCGGCCACCTGGTCCGACTCACCCGTCCCGGACGAATCGGAAAACAGACCAGGCCGCATGACCACGATGTTCAATCCGTCGAGGAATGGCAGATTGTCTTCAAAGTAGTCAGGGTTGCGCAGGAACTTCATCCCCTCGCCTGACCCACCATTGGGCACGGCCTCTTGCCAAACCCAGGGTCCGGTGCCGATCACCGGGGCGTCTTTAAGGTCGCCGTACTCGGCCACAACCTCCGGGGCCACCACTTTGATATGCCCGTCGGCCAAGGCCAATAGGGCGTCGGCGTCCTCTAAGGACAATTCGATCTGCAGGGTCCGGTCGTCTATCGCCGAAATCTTGCCGATGGATGCCAGCAGGGGGGCGTTGGGCCAGTCTGGCGTCTTGATCCGGTCCAGACTGAACACCACATCCTGGGCCGTGAGCGCCCGGCCGTTAACCGGCGCCACGTTCTGCCAGAGCACGTCCGGCCGCAGCCTGAACTGGTACATCAGGTCTTCGGTCAGGACCCAACTCTGGCACAGGTCGCACTCCAGAAGCAGGTTGGGCTGGTTGGCCCCCTCGCCGGAGCGGAGCCGTAACAGCCTGCTGTAGGCCAATCCAGGCCCCAGGGCGGTCAGCGTCTCCTGCACCTCTTGATGCACGTCCCGGTGGGGGATGTCCGCCGACGCCGCGACCGTAAGCACACCGCCGGACTTACCCGCGGGCGCCACGGTGATGACGGGAGTGGGGGTGGGGGTGGGGACTCCGCTGGCGATGGCGGTTTTCTCGGATGGGCTGAGAGAGCGGGTGGACTCGTTGCTGGTCGGGGTGTCTGATGATGTACAGGCAACGGCAAATATGGCCGCCAGGATAATCAAGGGCTTAATCAAGAGCTTTTTCGTCGGGAACATCCTCATCATCCCTTTCATCTACACACCACTCTAGCCGGTAAAAACAGTCAGACTCGATTATAGGCGCGTTTCCTTGCTAGGCCACGATAGATTCATTGCGCGCTCGAACGAAAACACGAGCAAAATATGAGTGGAAATACGAGTCTGCTCGGCACGGGGTGGGGTGAGTGGGTCAGTCGAGAGGCGGTTTGACGGTTGCGGGCTCGGACGAAAGTAGATCGGCAGCGATATTATGGCGCCGGCCGGTGATCGCCCAGGTCGCGAAAGCCATGATGGAGATCAAGATGGGGGGCAGGAATAAGATTGCGTGAATCACCAGCGCGAACCCCAGCGCGTCGCCGTCTCCCACGCCGATGGTGGTGAGCAGATAGAAGACCGCGAACTCAAAGGTGCCCACGGAGGCCGGGAGCGAGGGCACCAGCGCGACAAATGTGAGAGTGCCGATGACCAGCAGCGTGGCGACCATCGGGGATATGTCGATGTCCATGCCGTACGCCAAGACCCAGGCGGAAAGGCCCAGCAGTAGCCAATACCCCATCGTTAGCAAGAAGGACCACGCGAGTCTCAACCGTGCCTGAATAAGCCCCTGGAGGGATGACGATGTCGATGCCAGCAATTGCAGGTGGGTCAGGCCCGGCCTGGACCCGAACCAGATCACCGCAGGCACCGCCAACACGCTGACCAACGCCAGCACCACTGCGCCGATCACGTAAGGGATGAACCCTTTGAGGCTGGGCAGCACCATCACGCCCAGGCCCAACAAGATCGCCGCGATCACGAAATCCAACACCCGCTGCACGCCCAGCGTCGCCGCCACTTCCTCGCCGCGCACCCGGTAACGCAGGGTGAGCAGGAAGAATTGGGTGACCTCGCTGATGACACGGATTGGTGAGACGCTATTCAGGCCGATGCCGATGTTCTGCACCAGAAGCAACCGGTGCAACGGGACCGACCGTTTGATGAACAACACCTGCCAGCGGTAGGCCCGCATGGCCGTGGCAAGGGCGAAGATCGCCAGAGAGAGCAGCATGTAGCGGACGGGGAATTCATTGAAGGCCGCTGACAGCGAGCCCCAGTCCATGTCTTTGACCACGGCGAAGCCGATGCCGACGCCAACGGCTAGTCCGAGAACCAGCCGGAGCTTCGGCTGCATCAGCAAGCGCGATGACAGTACGGTCGCTGTTTTCACAATCTCGGTCTACGGTCCAGCGGGTCTAAAGAGAGATTCGGGCGTGGGCAAAGGCCGTGGAGGGCTCACCATAGCCTAATCATCAAGCTACGCGTGGGGGGGTGATATGTCAAGGAACGTGCCCCAGGGTTTGGAGCCCCATTTCCCACCCGAGATAAACGCCCCTAGGGCTTTCCTGACCGGGCTAGACCCTTCAGATAGGCGATGTGACCTTGGTGCTGGTAGACCTCGCCGATGACCTGCCGGAAGATCCGCCCCACCGACATCTCGGGCCGGGCCTCTCTCGGAACAACGTCCATCTGTTCCGGAGTCAGCGTCTTCAGATAAGCCAAGGTGGTAGACCGCACCGCCTCACCGTACTTCAGCATCTCGGCCAGATCGTAAGCGGGGAACGCGGCCACCTGCTCCGTTGTATGGTTGAAGCCGTTGTCTCTCGTGGGCAGCCCAAATCTCTCATTCCAGCCGTCCCGCTCCCAGATCTCGGGTTCCCGTTGGATGAAGAACTGGAACCACATGTCCTCAACCCTGGTCATATGCCAAAGTATCCAGCCGATGGGATTCGCCTCCGGACCGGGACGCCACACCATTTCCTCGGGAGTCAGGTCGCCTAGGGCGTCCATCAGATATTCGTGTTCCGTGTTGAATGCGTCTTCGATAAACTCGTTCAGAGTCATCCCTTAATCTCCGGTTGATCTGCCGGAAACCAGAGGTCCGGCAAAGGATTTGGCAGGCCAACATGATACACCCGTCCGGCGCATCCGCGGTATGCTAAACTGCACTCGGCGCACGCCTGCCACGTCATGGCGGCACGCCCGTCTCGCGGCCCCATGAAACGGCCGCACCCGCCTGCGTTAACAAGCTAACCGGAGAGAATATCCCATGTCAGATTCACTGATCACACCGGAGGTCCGTGCCCTCATCGGTACCGAGACCTCTCCCGAGAAGAACCGGTTCCCTCTCAGCGACGAGATGGCCTACGACTTGGCCGACGCCACCGAAGACCCCAACCCCCTTTGGGTCGACAAAGCCCAGGCCACCGCCAGCCGGTTCAAGGGGCTGCTCTGTCCTCCGCTGGCGACCTGGAAAGACATCGCGCCGTCCATCGGCTATTTCGGGGCCGGCCAGGAGTCCCACTTCGATATCCCCCTGCCCTTTAACAGCTATGGCCTGAACGGGGGCAGCGACTGGCAATTCCTGCGTCCCGCCTACTCCGGCGACTGGGTCACCCGCCGATTCAAGATCATGGACATCTTTGAGAAGGAAGGACGCTCCGGTCCGCTGGTTTTCATCGTGCGCCGGGAGACCCAAACCAACCAGCACGGCGACGCCATCAGCGTGGCCGACCGGGTGAGCATCCACCGCAGCAGGCCGCCGCGGGAGGAGGTGCAAGCCACCGCCGACGCCGGTGAAGGGCTGGAAGCCGTGGTGATCTCGCCGCCCGCACCCGGCCACACAGTGCCACGTTCCGTCCACGTCTCGGGTGGGCAGAGGTATTTCGAAGACATATCTGTTGGGATGGACCTGGAGCCGGTGGTAAAGGGGCCTTTGACCACCACCCATCTGGTGCGGTGGGCCGCCGCCAACGGCAACTATGCCCGCATCCATTGGGACCTGCCCTTCGCCCAGGTACATCAGGGTTTGTCCAACGTGGTGGTGAACGGCTCGCTCAAGAACCAGTACCTAGGCCAACTCATGATCAGGTTCGCCGGCCAAGAGGGTTGGTTCAAGCGGTTCTATGTTGAGCACCGTGGCATGGACTACCCCGGCGACATCATCACCGCGTCGGGAAAAGTGACGGCTGTCCGCGAGGTCGGCAATTACGGACACGTCGGTTGCGAGGTCAACCTGACCAATAACCGGGGAGACCGGACGGCGTCGGGGCGAGGCACCGTCGTGCTGCCCAAGAAGGGCCAGAGCCTGCCATTGGTCTGGGAGTTGGAAGACTGATGCCCGCTGGGCTACTGAATGGGATCCGCGTGTTGGACCTGGGTTCAGGGATATCGGCCCCCTGGTGCGCCAAGATACTGGCTGACTACGGCGCCGATGTCATCAAGGTTGAACCGCCGGGTGCGGGAGACTGCGCGCGCCGCATGGGCCCCTTTGCCGGCGACGACCCTCACCCTGAGAAGAGCCTGGGCTTCCTATATCTGAACACCAACAAGCGGGGCGTCACCCTGGACCCGTCCAGCCCCACCGGACGCAAGCTGCTGGAGCGGCTGGTGGCGGAGGCCGATGTTCTGGTCGAGAACCACCCACCGGCCCGGTCCCAAGAGCTGGGGTTGAATTATCAGTCTCTCGCTGAGGTGAACCCCAAGCTGGTCGTTACCTCCGTCACTCCATTCGGGCAGACCGGGCCGTACCGCGATTACCAAGCCACCGATATCGTGACCTACGCCCTCAGCGGTCTGATGTACCACTCCGGCGATTCGGACAAAGAGCCGCTGCGGAACGTCCTCGACCAGTCTTTCTACGTCGCCGGGGCCAACGCCGCCGCCGCGACCCAGGTGGCCTTGTTCGCCCGGCTATACTCCGGCGAGGGCCAGCAGGTGGACGTCTCCGCCGCCGAATGTCTGGGGGCACACATGGTCCAACCCCTGCCCTACTACAATTACATGGGTGCGGTGAAAGGCCGCCGTCCGGTGCGCGGGGCCGGGTTCGAAGAGCTGATGCCCGCCAGAGACGGCTACGTTGCCCCGTCGGTTCAGGGGTCCCGGCCTTGGTCCACGGTGGCTGCCCTGATCGGAGGTGAGGAATTGCAGGACGAGAAATTCGCCACCGGCGCCGGCCGGGTTGCCCACGGTGAAGAATTGAAGCAACTGCTGATCAAAGGACTGGCCGAATGGGACCGCATGCCATTGTTCCTGGCGTCAGGGGAACAGCGGCTGGTGTTCGGCATGGCCCAGGACGCCGGAGACCTGGCCAACTGCCCCCATCTGGAGTCCCGCGGTTTCTTCGTTGAGGTCGACCACCCGGTGGCCGGCCGGGCCCGATACCCTGGCATGGCTGTCCGTCTGCCCGGCGAGACCATCACCGCCACGCGGCCCGCTCCGCTGCTCGGCCAGCACAACGCCGACGTGTACGGCCAGGAGTTGGGCTACTCCGCCGCCGACCTGGCGACCCTCCGCCAACACGCCATCATCTGAACATCGTCTGCGCGTACCGATATACGCGTACCGATATAAAGGAAGCAAGTTATACAGATGTCCGCAGCGCCGCTCAAAAACATCCGGGTTATGGACCTTAGCCGGGTCTTCGCCATGCCCTTTGCCGGGGCCAACCTGGCGGACTTGGGCGCGGAGGTCATCAAGATCGACACCTGCCAGGCCCAGTTCATGGACACCACCCGCACCATCACCGGGCCATTTCCCGACAACCGGACCGGCGAGCTTTGGTGGGAGCAGGGTGGCACCTTCCAGAACTTGAACCGGGGCAAACGCAGCCTGACGCTGGACCTGCGCTCCGAGCAGTCCCAGGCCATCATCAAGGACCTGGTCCGGTTGTGCGACGTTGTCTTGGAGAATTTCACCCCCAGGGTCATGGCCCGGTTCGGGTTGGACTATGAAAGCCTCCGGGCGCACAAGCCCGACCTGATCATGGTGTCCAACACGGGCTACGGCCACAGCGGCCCCTGGAGTAACTTTGGCGCCATGGCGTCGGCGCTGGAACCGACCCACGGGACCGGCGCCTTCATGGGTTATATGGAAGAGGGACCGGATGGACGCCTGATCGAAGGGCAGGTCCCCAATAAGATGGGCAATTCGTATTCCGACTTTATGGCCACCTGGACGGCCCTGGGCGGTCTGATGGCGGCGTTGCTGCGGCGGGCGCGTACCGGCCAAGGTCAGTGGATCGACCTGGCGATGTACCAGACCGGGACCACCGTGATCGGCCAGGGCCTTCTGGATTTCGCTTTCAATGGAAGTGGCACGGGAAGTGGCACGGGAAAGGGCACGGGAAGGCGCACGCAACGCATCGGCAACCGCCACCCCGTCTGGTCACCCCACGGTGTCTATCCCTGCCAAGGCAAAGACCAATGGGTGGCCATCGCCGCGCGGGACCAGGACGATTGGCGGGCCCTTTGTCTGGCAATGGGCCAACCGGAGCTTGCCGCCGACCCAAGGTTCAACGACCCCATGGACCGCCGCCGGCACCAGGAAGAACTGGACGCGGTCATCGCCGCCTGGACGGCGCAGCGGACCTCCTATGGGGTGACTGCTTGTCTCCAAGACGCCGGAGTGCCTGCCGGAGCGGTGCTAAACGCCAAGCAAGCTTTGACCGACCCCCAATACGTGTCGCGCGGCTTCTTCGAGACCGTGCATAACCCGCCGGAGGTCGAATTGCGGCCCAAGGGCTACGTGGGACGAGGCTGGAAGTTTTCGGGCAGCCAGGCCCAGGTGCGGGGGCCGGCGCCCCAACTGGGCGAGGGCAATGAATACGTATTGGGTGAATTGCTGGGCGTGGACCAAGGCCGTATAGACGCCTTTGCCAGCGATTGGACCATCGGCAACACGCCGGAGGGTGGCAGAGCGCCCGCCCAGGTGCCGCTGGACGAACAGGTCGAGATTGGGTCCATCGCTGAATACGACGCCGACTACCTGGACCATCTTCCTTCTATATAACGCTATATAGCGTTCTCTTCTTAAGATCTTAAGAAATAACCCATCAGGATGGGGCAATGCAAATGGGACGGGTGTGGCAGCCGGGCATGGGTATGAGTTTGGATCTATTCTGATTTCCCACGCACGGACGCTTGACACTATGGAAAATCGGAACCTATAATTACGGTGGTTTCCGGGTAAGCGTTCCGTGACTTCCCGGCAAACGTCCGCTTTTTTTCCATAACGACCCGCATCGAGCCCCTGTAACCACTGTGTTAAGCGGCATTCTTGTCGACTCAGTGGTCTGGTTATCCCAATCAGCAGATGACCGGCAGGCCGTACCCTCCCCAACACCCGTTTATTGCGTAGGCAAATGCCGACAAAGTTTATCTTCGTTACCGGGGGAGTTGTCAGTTCATTGGGCAAAGGGATCAGCGTCGCATCGATTGGACGCATCCTGAAGAGCCGGGGACTCACCGTCTCCGTCATCAAACTGGACCCTTACCTCAATGTTGACCCCGGGACCATGTCCCCCTACCAACACGGCGAAGTCTTTGTGACCCATGACGGCGGCGAGACCGACCTAGACCTGGGCCATTATGAAAGATTCATCGATGTCGAACTGACCCGGACGTCGAACCTCACCGCGGGAGAGGTCTACCTCAACCTGATAGCCAAAGAGCGCCGCGGCGATTTCTTGGGCGGCACCATTCAAACGGTGCCCCACGTCACCAACGCCATTAAAGATAGGGTTCTTGCCCTGGCCGCCGAGTCCAAGGCCGATGTGATCATAACGGAGGTCGGCGGGACGGTCGGCGACATCGAGGGCCTGCCCTTCTTGGAGGCCATTCGGCAGATGAGGAACGATGTGGGCCGGGACAATGTCTTCTACATCCATCTCACTTTGCTTCCATACATAACGGCGGCAGAGGAACTTAAGACCAAGCCGACCCAACACAGCGTGAAAGAACTGAGGTCCATTGGAATTCAGCCCGACGCCATCCTCTGCAGGAGCGACTACCCGGTCTCGGAGTTCATCTGCGAGAAGATCTCGGCATTCTGCGACGTTCCGGCCAATGCCGTGATCCCCGTGGTGACCGTTAAGAATGTATACGAAGTGCCCCTGATGCTCGAGGAAGCCGGCTTGGGCGACATCGTTCTGGACTCGCTGGGTATGTCCGGACATCCAAAAGACATGTCTGAATGGGCGGCCATGGTCAAACGGATGAACGAACCGAAAGAGAGCCTGTCCATCGCGCTGGTCGGAAAATACGTCGAGTATCCCGATTCCTACGCTTCGGTCCGGGAAGCGCTGCGGCATGCTGGGCTGGACCACCACAGGGATATCGACCTCCAATGGGTCCACTCCGAAGACATAGAACGGGATGGCCCCGATGAGCTTTTGGCTGACGTATGCGGGATCGTCGTTCCGGGCGGTTTCGGACCCCGCGGCGTCGAGGGCATGATTGAGACCGCGCGCTACGCCCGGGAGCATCAGGTGCCCTACCTGGGCCTCTGCCTGGGATTGCAGGTGATGGTCATCGAGTGGGCCAGGAACATCTTGGGCATGACCGGCGCCAACTCTGAGGAGTTGGTCCCCGAGACCCAATATCCGGTGGTCCACATAATGCCCGACCAACAAGGCATCGCCACCAAAGGCGGCACCATGCGCCTGGGGGACTATCCCTGCCACCCCCAGACCAAAACGCGGACCAAGGCGGCTTACGGCGCCGACGTTATCTTGGAACGCCACCGCCACCGCTTCGAGCTGAACAATGCCTACCGCGAGTCGCTGGAAAGCACCGGACTCATCGTTGGCGGCCTGTCACCCGACGGGAACCTGGTGGAGACCGGCGAAGTTAGGGACCATCCTTTCATGATTGGGACCCAATACCACCCTGAGTTCAAGTCGCGGCCCAACCGGCCCCATCCGCTGTTCAAGCAATTCATCGGCGCCGCGAAAAAAACCATTAGAGAGGGCGTTCAACGGCCATTGCCTCTGGAACTCCCCAACGATTAACCGGGCCATCATTATCATCTGCCTAGCTCGTACATTCATGAATATTCCTCGAACATCCAGCCGGGCCTCCTTTCCTGAGGCATCCGTACTCCGGGCTTCCGTACCGATCAATACGGGTCCGGGTAATACGGGTCCCGGACTCCCGATTCTTAACCCTTGATGGCGGTGAAGTCGTGAAACTATTTCTGGATACGGCCAACATTGGAGACATCCGAAACGGCGTTCGTCTCGGCGTGATCAGCGGCGTCACCACCAACCCGTCGCTTGCCGCGGCGGAAGGGATCGGAAGCGCCGAAAGCTACAAATCCGCGGTTCGCGAGATCTCAGAGATGGTGGACGGCCCCATATCAGTGGAAGTGGTGTCCCTGGACGCTAAAGGCATGATCGCCGAAGGCCGCGACATCGCTGGCTGGATACCCAACCCCTGGGTGAAGATTCCCAGCACCGCTGATGGGTTCGAGGCCATCTCGGTTCTGACCAGCGAGGGGATCAATGTGAACCAAACCCTTTGCTTCTCGGTGAACCAAGCCCTGCTCGGCGCTCAGGCCGGCTCCACCGCAGTTAGCCCGTTCATCGGCCGTCTGGACGACATCGGTTTGCAGGGAGTCGACCTGATCAGGGACATCGTCTCCGTGTACGAGAAACACAAGATTGAAACCAAGGTATTGGCGGCCAGCATCCGCCACACCCTCCACTGCACTCTGGCGGCCCAGGCCGGGGCGCACATCGCCACCGTTCCTTATAAAGTGCTGCTCCAGATGGTCAACCACCCGCTGACCGACTCCGGCGTTGCCCGGTTCAAGGCAGACTGGGACAAGACGGGTAATTCCTAACACAGGGCTGGCAGTGGCATCGCCGGAAGATTAACCAACGAAATGCTTCTCCGACCGACAAATACCACCCGGCAGATACCACCCGGCAGATATCCATAGCCTGCTCGAGCCTTCTCGCCAAACTCCGGTGCGGCGCTCTGGCCCGAGACCCCATCACACGGCTCCATCACGAATCCCCAAAAATGAAACGGACCCCCGCTAGAGGTGAACATGGCGACCACACAAAAAATGCTTGATGTCTCAGAGATGGGAGCCAAGTCCAAAGAAGAACTCTTGGGCCTGGCCAGTGATGTCGGACTGAACGACACCACCGCTCTGGCGAATCTGCATAAAGAAGACCTGCTCAGCCGGCTGTTTCAAGTGGTCTCCGCCCAACAGGCCCTAGTCTCCACCGGTATCCTGGAGATCATGGACGAGGGATACGGATTCCTCCGCCAGATCGCCACCTACCGGGTCTCGGGAGACGTCTATATCTCCCAGTCGCAGATCCGGCGCTTCAACCTGCGGAATGGCGACACTGTCACGGGGCAGGTCCGGCCTCCCAAAGAGGGTGAGCGTTACTTCGGCCTAGTGCGGGTTGAACTGATTAACGGGATGGAAACCGACCAGGTCCAGAGCCGCTACCGCCCCACCTTCGAGCACATGACCCCGATCTTTCCCGAGAAACAGGTTATCCTCGAGACGGAAGGCTCCGAGCTTTCAACCAGGATGGTAGACCTGTTCGCACCCATCGGCCTGGGCCAGCGCGGCCTGATCGTCTCGCCGCCCAAAGCGGGCAAGACCACCATGCTGAAGCAGATCGCCCACGGCGTTCAGAAGAACTGCCCCGAAGCCACATTGATGGTAGCTCTGATCGGTGAGCGCCCTGAAGAGGTGACCGACATGCGCCGGGCGGTGGACGGCGATGTATTCGCCTCCACGTTCGATGAATCGGTGGAAGAGCAATGCCGGGTGGCCGAACTGGCCCTGGAACGGGCCAAACGCCTGGTTGAGATGGGTCAAGACGTGATCATCCTGCTTGACAGCATCACCCGCCTTACCCGCGCCTATAACTTGGCCGTGCCCACCAGCGGACGGACCCTCTCCGGCGGCATAGACCCGGCCGCCCTTTATCCGCCCAAGAAGTTCTTTGGCGGCGCCCGAAACATAGAGGAAGGCGGCAGCTTGACCATCATAGCCACCTGCCTGGTCGATACCGGCAGCCGGATGGATGAGGTCATCTACGAAGAGTTCAAAGGCACCGGCAACATGGAACTCCACTTGGACCGCCGTCTCGCCGAGCGCCGCTACTTCCCCGCCATCGACATCGTGCGAAGCGGGACCCGCCGGGAAGAGCTCCTGTTCAGCAGTGAAACGCTCAAGCAGATAGTGCTGTTGCGGCGCATGATCAGCCTTATCTCCAATGACAGCTCGGTAAATGCCACGGAAAGAGTGTTGGAGCGGCTGGCCAAGTCGTCCAACAACCAAGAGTTCCTGGCGAACCTGAACAAAGACGCGTAAGAACCGGCAGCCTCGCCCCTCTACCGCCAAGATTTTATACCATGACCAAAATCATGGCTGAATTGGCCCGTATCACGTCTTGCGCTTTGAGGCAAACCTACTCACAATGGACTTTGCTTCGGGGTAACATCCAGGGGAAGATCGGGACCAAGAGACCTCCAAGCATATGGCCTGGAGCGCCGGTTAGGCGCTCCGACCGCGGTCTAACCCCGCAGGAAATACCAGACCGCAAGCCAAACGGCCGGTAGTCGTCCTGGCTTTTAAAACCGTTTCTTCGGACCGCCTTTAGGTTAAAGCCAAGGGGCGATTTTTAATGATTAGAGCCGTTTTAATCGCCTTGACAAGCTAAAGTTCGTGGTGCTAAATATGAGAGAATTTAGCTCAGCCCATCTATTACAAATAGGAGGCGAGGGGTAATCATGTCTTTTTGTGGCCTTATTTTTGTTTCCCGGGATGTCGATCCCTCCAACATACCCAAGCCTCTACGGGGGTTGTATATGTGACTAGAGGTTCGATTCCCCGGCGGACTTGCAGGTAATATACCGGTAACACAGATTCCGGTAACTTAAGTTCAAGCAAAGCGAAGTTCAGCGGAGTCCAGACGGTAAAGAATCGCAGAAGCAGTCTTCGCTTCAGGCAAGCAGAACAAGGAGATAGGAGTAGATGAACACTAAAATCGGAAAATCTTTTGGGCTCGCATTGCTCATGGCCATCGGCGTCGTTGTCACGATGCTGGCCATGGGAATGTTCTC
>MUCI01000002.1 GCA_002816575.1 SAR202 cluster bacterium Casp-Chloro-G2
CTGTCCGTAATCCCGCTCATGGTGAGCCAGTCGAACCACGGTCCATAGGTAGCCATCTCCAGCACGGGCACCCCTAATATGGTCCTTCTACGGGCTCAGCAACTGTCTTGGATGTCAAGGCGTTTGAAGGCTTGGCTGCCAATCTCGGCCGTGTTTCACCATGGAGTTTAGAATGACCAAGAGCTTGCGCATACAGGCGGTCAGGGCCACCTTCTTGGGTTTGCTCGTGGAGCATAACCTTTGGTAAAAGTCCTTGATCACTGGGTTGTACCGGGCCGCCACCAAGGCCGCCATGTAGAGGACCGCCCGGACTCGGCGGCGTCCTCCCCAGACGGTGCGCTTGCCCCGGAGGGTCCCGCTGTCCCGGTTGAACGGCGCTACGCCCGCCAAGGCGGCGATCTGGCCTCTGCTCAAGGCGCCCAGTTCCGGCAGGCTGGCCAGCAGCGTCGCCGACAGCACCGGACCCACGCCGGGAACGCTCCTTATAATCCTTTCTTTGGTCCGCCACATTGGACTGGACCGGATGAAACCATCCAGGTCTTGGTCCAAGTCATTCAGATTTTTCTCCAGCCATTGGATGTGCTCTTCCAGCTGAGGACGGATACGGGCAATGACCGTCCTGCGGCGGTTTTTCTCGGCAGTGATCATCTCCACCAGCTGCCGTCTCCGGCCCACCAGAGCCTGCAACTCTTGGGCGTCGGCATCCGGAATGGGTCTGGGCTCGGGCTCCATCGCCTGACCGAAGCGGGCCAACACCTGGGCGTCCAAGGTGTCGGTCTTGGCCAGATTGCCAGCGGCGCGGGCGAAGTCCCTTACGTGTCTGGGGTTGACCACCGCCACCGGAAGACCGGCCGACGCCAGTTCAGCGGCGAGGGCCCGCTCCAAGCCTCCCGTGGCTTCCAGCACCACCAAGGAGGGACCCATGCCCACCAGTCCCTCGGTCAACTCACCGATGCCGCCTGCATCGTTGGGGACCTGCCAGACATCCCCCGTAGGCCGGGCTGCCACGTCCAAGCGGTTCTTGGAAACGTCAATGCCAATGAATACCCGCGAGTCGTTCATACACCTACCTCCCATCACTGTTTCCCCGTCCCTGTCCCGGCCTTGCATGATACGGGCTCAAAGCGCCCCGTCAACTGTTCGGGCTCCGGGCGGGAAGGACGTGGCGGCCTAGCTGAGCCACGGTCTTTAAGACCTAGGACGATCCGGCCTGCCACGTCCTGGTTTAAGATACAAGGACCAGCGGTAGGTATACCGGGAAACTGGTCCCTGCCGCGGCCTATCCGCCGAGGGACACCACTTCGTCGAATTCCTCTTTGGTTACGGGCTGGATGGACAGGCGCATGCCTTTGCGGATCAGCAGCATGTCCTGCAGCTTGGGGTTGGCCTTGATGTCGGCCAGGGTCACGGGTTTGGCCAGTGGCCGCTCGCCCTGGATGTCAACCATCGACCAGATTGGGTTCTCCCGGGTGGCCTTGGGGTCGTAATGCTCATCATCTGGATCAAGTCCGTGGAAGTCGTCGTAACCCTCGCGGACGACGCTGGCGATGCCGACCACCGACATGGGCTTGGCGTTGCTGTGGTAGAAGAGTATGGCGTCGCCCACCTTCATGTCGTCGCGCATGTAGTTGCGGGCCTGGTAATTGCGGACGCCGTCCCACTCGGCCCAGCCGTCGGGCTCGGCCATGAGGTCTTCGAATGAGTAGGCGCTGGGCTCAGACTTAAAGAGCCAGTATCGTTTCTCGGCCATGCTTGCTCCTGTCGGTTAGCGGCCAGTCCCGGTGGCATCGTGACCAGCTAGCGAAGTTTTATCCCGGCGGCTTCCAGGTCGAAGCAGCCTTCGATGAGGTCTTCCCGCTCCTGCCTCAAAACGTCCTTGCGGACCCGCAGGCTGGGCGTTCGGGGGAGTTCGTCGCGTATCTCCCAGTAGCGGGGCACCTTGAAGTAGGCCAGGTTGTCGGCGCACCAGTAGACCAATTCCTCTGGGTTGGGCGAGGCCCCTTCCCGAGGGATCACGTAGGCCTTGACCTCGTCCTCGCCCAGGTCCGAAGGGACGGCCAGGACGGCGCAATCCAGCACACTGGGGTTGCGCTTGATGACGTTCTCCACTTCCTGGGACGAGATGTTCTCGCCCCGGCGGCGGATGATGTCCTTCTTGCGGTCGACGAAGTACAAGAAGCCGTCGGCGTCCACCCAGCCCAGGTCGCCGGTGTAGAGCCAGCCATCACGCAGAGTCTCGGCGTTCTGCTCGTCGTTGCGCCAGTAGCCGGGCATGATGGCCGGATTGTGGATGGTGATCTCGCCCACCGTGTCCACGCCCACGTGCTCGCCGGTCACCTGGTCGGCGATGCGCACCTGGTTCACGAATCTGGCATCCGGGTGCTGGCGCGGGCCTCCCGAGGAACCGGCGCGGCGTTCGTCGCCGATGCGCTCTATCGTCCCGAAACAGGTCTCGGTCATGCCGAAGCCGACGATGATGTCGGTGTCGAAGCGCTCTTGGAACTCGGCCAGGAACTCGGGCGGGAAAGACGGCGAGCCGTAGAACAGGCGCACGGTGTTGTCTTTGTCGTCGGGCGACGGTGCGTTCTTGGACAGCACCGGCATCATCATGCCGATGAAGTTCACCACCGTGGCCTGGGCGTCTCGCACCTGGCCCCAGAACCGGGAAGCGCTGAAACGGTCAACCACCACCAGCGTGGCCCCGGCGGCGATGGCGCCCATGGTCGAGTAGTACTGGATGTTGGCGTGGTAATAAGGCAGGCAGGTGAAGAAGCGGTCGTCGGGCGTGGCCTGGGTCCAGTGGGCGAACCCCTGTCCGGCGGCCACGTACATCAGGTGGGTCACCTGGACGCCCTTGGGGTTGCCGGTGGTGCCCGAGGTGTAGACCAGCATGGAGACATCGTCGTGGGAAATCTCGGGCAGCGGTTCCAGCGGCTGGGCTTTGGCGTGGACTTCCGTGAAGCCGGTCCAAGGCAGTTCGACGGGGCCCTCAGCGCCCCGCAGCAGCCGTACCGTAACGCTGGGCGCCAGGTCGGCGGCGGCCCCGGCAACCTCGGCCAGCGACGGGTCGGTCACCAGTCCCTTGGCCTCGGCGTTGTTCAAGATGTAGGCCATCTCGTCGCGCTTGTAGGCCGTGTTCACCGGCACGCTGATGCCGCCGAGAAGGGACAGACCGAACCAGCAGTACACGTATTCGATGCAGTTGGGCAGGAACAGGCACACCCGGTCGCCCTTGCCGATGCCCAGGTCGCGGAACATGGCGGCGGTCTTCCGGACGCCGTCGTAGAACTCCTGATAGGTCCGGCTCTGGCCGCCGATCTCGATGAACGTCTTGCCGGGGTCCTTGGCGACGGCCTGCTCCAGGAACTGGCCCAGAGACATCTCCCAAGGCTTCTTTGTATCGGTCGGCATGGATCGGTAAACCCTTTCGTAGATCGCAGGATAAACCCGCCTGGCAGAGTCGATATTCCGGCTGGCGGGCGAACTCAAGCTACCATGTGGGGCATGGTGGGTCAATGGGCCTGAACTCAGAGCGGGACCGGGTCCAAATCGACTCCACGAATGGGCTATAATGCCTGCTATGCCAGACACAAAACCGACATCAACCCCCGAGTCCGTCGACCCCAGCCGGCTCAGGCTCACCAACGACGACGCCGCCAATGGGCCGCTAGGGGGCACCCTCATCGGGTTCACCTGCAACGAGTGCGGTTCCACCGTGTTCGGACCGGCCGTATTCTGTCAGTCCTGCACCTCCACCGACCTTGAGGCCGTGGAACTGGGCGGCAAGGGCATCCTCTACAGTTTCACCATCGTGAGGATCCCGCCCGCCGGCTGGCCCGGAGACGTGCCCTACGTGCTGGGCCAGGTGGAGCTGCCCCAGGGGCCGCAGGTGCTGGCGGAGGTCATCGGCTGCGAGCACGGCGATCTCAAGATCGGCATGGCGGTGGAGATGGTCATCCAGGCCGTCCCCGCTGAGCACGGCGGACCGGACAAGGCCGTCTACAAGTGGCGGCCGGCGTAACCGTCTAGACACGGAGCAATGAGGTAACACATGGATATCCAGACCGTCGAACACGAGGCGCTGCAGTTGCCCCCAGAGGACCGAGCCAAGCTAGCGCAGAAGCTTCTTCTGAGCCTTGACGCCCTATCCGCGGAGGAGCTGGAACAGGCGTGGCTTACCGAGGCCGACCGCCGGGCGCGTGAGCTTGAGCGCGGGGATGTTCAGCCTATCTCCGCGGACGAGGTCCGGCGGAAGGCAAGAGAACTACTCAGGTGACCTACCGGTTCCACCCCGACGCCGTGGCCGAGCATCTTGAAACCGTCATCTACTAAGAGACTCGGCAAGCAGGTTCTAGACAAGGCAGCACAATCCGATCGACAGAGGTTATCTCTTGAACCAGATAAGACCGGGCCGCGAAGTGATGGTGGTGGGAGTGGGCCTGCATCCCTTCGGCCGCTTCCCCGAGAAGGACCTGGGGGCGCTGGCCATCGAGGCGGTGCTGCCGGCGCTGAAAGACGCCGGGATCAAGTGGAAGGACATCGCCATCGCCTACTTCGGCCACGTCTACTACCAGGGCATGTCCGTGGGCGAGACCACCCTGTCCAAGCTGGGACTGACCGGTGTGCCCATCGTGAACGTGGAGAACGCCTGCTCCAGCGGCTCGACGGCCTTCTGGCAGGCCTATTGGGGCATCACCACCGGACTTTATGACACGGCCCTGGCTTTCGGCGCGGAGAAGGTGCCGCGCGGCCCGGTGACCGTGACCCCCGAGGATAGCCCCGAGCGTTACATCGGCGGCGATCACATGATGGCCGGGTACGCCCTGCGCGGCAAGCGTTACATGGAAGAGACCGGCGCTCCGGCCACCGCCCTGGCCCAGGTGTCGGTGAAGGCCCGGCAGAACGCGGCCATGAACCCCTTCGCCCACCGCAAGGACACCTACACGGTGGAGGAGGTCTTGAACTCGCGCATGATCGCCGACCCCCTAACCCTCTACCAGTGCTGCCCCACCAGCGAGGGCGGCGCGGCGGCGGTGCTCTGCGCCCGGGAGAATCTGGCCGATTACGGCATCGACGAGAGCCGGGCGGTGTCCATCGCGGCGGCGGTCCTGACCTCCGGCGACTACAACGGACGGGGCGCCGACCACTCGGCGTTCAGTCCCTACCGCACGGAGCCGGCGGCGCTCCAGGCCTACGAGATGAGCGGCCTGGGCCCCGAGGACGTGGACCTGGTGCAGGTGCACGACGCGGCCACGATTGGAGAATTGCAGCAAGTGGAGGCCCTGCACCTGTTTCCCTTCGGCGAGGCCTGGCGGGGGACGGTGGAGGGGCGGACGGCGCTGACCGGCGACATACCGGTGAACACCGACGGCGGACTGCTGGCCATGGGCCATCCTTTCGGGGCTTCGGGCATCCGCATGATCCACGAAACGGTGACCCAACTGCGGGGCGAGGCCGGGCCCCGGCAGGTGGCCAACGCCAGGGTGGGCGTGGCCCAATGCTCCGGCGCCGGCGACGTCACCACGGTGCATATCCTGAAGAAGGGCTAACGCCCCTCTAGCTGACAGCTATCAGCTAACAGCTTTCAGCTTTTGGGGAACGGGAGCCGCATCCCAATTCTGTCATTCTGAGGAGCGCCGTAGGCCGACGAAGAATCTGCCAAGCCCCACCGTCGCAGACCCTCGCCTTCACCCGATGCAGCCCGGCACATCCCAAGTAGGAGGTTCAAAAGCCAACAGCCAAAGCAGTCACCCCAAAAAGGCTGACCGCTGATAGCTGAAAGCTGACAGCTCGTATGCCCTCCTACCTCGTGCTGGCCGCCATGAAAGGCCGCTTCGTCTCGGAAGTGGGCAACACCTACGACAACTTCCAGATGATGGGCTACTCGGACGGCGCCGACCCCATGGCCGCCGTCGCCGCCTTCTTCGACCAGCCCCCCTACCCCATCATCTGGGCCGACGTGGAATACCTCTGGGCCGAACGCCTGGCCGACGACCCCAACAACGGCCACCTAGGGGACTACGAGCGGGTGTACGTGGAGACGCTGCGGGCGCGGTGGGAGGGGGGCGGGTGAGGGGTCACCAGAACGCAAGCTGACGTGTTAATCGAAAGAAAAATAGGGTACGATTTTTGGTTATTCCTCGCTCTGGCAAACAGATGTTTATTTATAGGCGATTCAGGATTAAAATTAATCGACAAGTCTCAAAGAACTAATAACCGTCTGGAGCTGTGAATTTGTCCGGGGTTAATCGCTCCAACAACTTCACCCTGTAACTTTCCGGGAACCGTTTGCCACATTTCGTCGTTTCAACGTTAACATGGGCCTCTCGCCATTTTAGCCACTCCGGGTCCACATCATCAGGTCGGAAATAAACCTCGGCATCGACTTCCGTTTTGCATTCTTTCGCTGCTTCCCGATAAGCTGACGCGCTTAGAATCGCGAGCCCAGCGCCTTGAAACGAACTGAAACATAGTTCCTCAAGCTGACTTTTCATATCTGCTATCCGATTAACGTGGAATAGCGATAGCTTTTGGTCAATTGCTTTGAAGAGACTGTTTTTGGGTCGCCTTTCTTCTGGATTCCAGTCTTGAGGCCGAACGAACCGACAAAGGCTATCTGTGTCCGGAACGATCAATCGTCAATGGCCTAAAGCGAAGCTTCGGCACGGATAATCGTAAGTAAATCGACGATGGAATCGACTTCTACCTCTTCTACTCCACGTCGGTCGCTGCGGAGCACCACTTCCATCCTCCCATCAGCGTCAACTTCGAAAAACAGTTCAGAGCCAACACTTATCCTTGCCTCTAGTTCAAACGCTAAATCATCCGGATTGACAGTGACTACCGGTCTGAATTTTCCATCAGTAGCGGAAGCAATTCCCGACAAAAGTGTACACAAATCCGTCTGCCACTCTGGTTTTGAAAAATCTTCCACAGCTTCCATTAACCCTCGAGCATAAGCACCGTAATACCGATACAAATTGCCTGCGGCTTCGATGTACTGGGGCTTGCCTCGAAGCCACGGGAAGTAACCGCGTTGGAATCCTTCACCTTCCCAATTTGTATCCCCAAGAAAGTGCGGACCCCAATCCCTTCTTGAGACCCGGGTTTGATGAATTCCCAAAATCCTATGGAGCCCGCCATTCCTTAAAGAGTCGTCGTCGATTAGCAACAATCTACCACCAAACAATTTATTTGTGGTAACCGAAGCTAGACTCGTATTTGTTGCCTGAATCGGGTCGATTTGTAGGAAGAACTCGAAGAGTGCGGGACCCGCATCATCAATCGAGGCCCATTCTTGCCCAATTTCAATCGCCGCGCCCGTGTCTGGCCCACCTGTGCGGAACATTCGAACCTTGGTTGCTCCTGTGTCTGCCAAACTAGAATTCATAGCCCGATCCTGTCGAGTATTTCATTCAATTTCGTCGAATAGCCATCGAGGTTGGTTGAAAATTCGTTCTGTGGGGGCATATTGCCATTTTCGACTAGGAAATTTGCCGTGACTGCCACTCGATTTGCTGTGGGGTCGTTTCGAAAAGGTTCTAGCCTAAGCCACAGGGTCACGTCACTATCAACTTTCAGCCATGTCCACGCTGCCGCTCCAGTGATTGGGTAACCCAAAGCCTTTTTGAATGTGTCGCTGAATAATCCAACTGCTAGTTTCTCGATTGCCGTCGGGACTGCGGGGGTAGACAAAATCATGTTGTACCCAAAGCGGATCCAGGGGAATTTACTTGGGTCTGCGCTCATGGAATTGAGTGCAGACCAAAACGTATTTGCCATCATCGGGCCGTCTTTGATCAACTCCCCAGGATATCTACGGCGAACCTCAATTCGTTCTTTCTCTATCAGTAATTCGATTTGGTCTCGAGGGACCAAAATAAATTGCGCCGGACCCCTTTCTGAAACACCCTCTGCTCCCTGAACAGTCTGTCCCAATTTATTTTCAACATCACGAACGGTTTGGGCACCGACCTGCAATTGAGGGGCTTTCTGTGCGTCAAAAACGCCGACGAAAGAAACCAAATCGATGTTTCGGATATTAGCCACAATCACTCCTGTCGGTTAAATTATAGCATCGCGACCAATTAGGGTCGGTCCGTGGCAAATTTGCCGCCTGTTAGGAACGTTTAACTAACACATTCCAGATCGGTCTAAAGCAGGCACTGGAACCCATAACATGAACAGATGCTAACATTTTTGCCAATGTCCTTGCTAACGGTCAATGTTTGTGGGAAACACTAATAGGCATGATCAGCAGTCCGGTGACCAAACGAAATAATCCGCCGCCACTCCTAAAGAACCTCAAACCACGCCGGCCTCGGTGTTTCGCGACCAGAGATGGTTGGCTCTGGGGCAGGCGGTTAGTTTTCCTCATCGGCGGAGTAATCGCTTGCCAAGCGGCTGATGAACCACAGGCCTCCGCCGCTATGCCATCTGCCACAGTTACATCCAACTCGTTGCATCCGGCAAAACCCCCATCGACAGTAGGGCCACCCGACTTCAATTATAATGGCTCCTCACTCCTACCCATCGACGACGACGCGCATGGCCTCCATGACCTGGGCAACCCAAATGATGTGATCCTGGGACACCCATTGACGCTTTCGGGGACTGACTCGACCTGATGCCTATGGCGGAACAACAACATGCCCTACGCGGACGTTCCAGGAATGCGGCTTTGGTATACGGATACGGGCGGTGACGGAGAAAATCGAACGGCGGTGGCGTTTATCGCCGCAGCATCGGGCTGAGGATTTGATTGCTACTGCCACCCAAGCCCCCCTACGCCGTCTGCCGCCGGTACAGCCATGTCGTGGCCATCAGCAGCACGGTCATCATCAACAGCGCGACCCAGACTCCGGTTAGGATGGTGGGCCAGTCCCAGCCGTCGACGACGATGGCGCGCATGGCTTCCATGACGTAGGTCACCGGGTTGATCTTGACCGCCACTTTGAACCAGCCGGATAGCTGGTCCTCGGGCATGAAGGCGGTGGTCAGGAAGATGAAGGGGAAGAACAATACCCCCGACGTCTGCGTCACCTGGGCGTTCCGGGTCTTGAGGGCGATCATGATGCCCAGACACGACCACACCAACCCGAAGACCACCGCCAGGGCCAGCATGGCCAGTATCCCCAGCACGCCGCCCTGGAAGTCGACCCCCATCGCCAGCGCCAGGAACACCACCACCAACGCCTGCAGCAGCGCCCGCGTGCCCGACACCAACAGACTGCCAAACAGGATGGAGAAGCGGTTGATCGGCGCCAGCAGCAGCTTGTCGAAATAGCCCGACATGATGTCGGTCAACAGCGAGAACCCCGAGTCCGCGCCGCTGAAGACCACCACCTGCACGATGATCCAGGCCACCAGGAACGCCCGGTAGTCCTGGGTGCCGAACCCGCCCAGGCTGATACTGCGCTCGAATGTTGCCCCGAAGATGACGAACAGCAGTCCCGAGATGAACAGCGGCGATATGACGTTGGCCGGGACCGCCAGCCAGGTCTTGAGGTTCCTCCGGTAGACGAAATAGGTCTCGCTGATCAAGGCTGTCATCATCGTCCCCCGCGCCAAAACCGAAATGTCCTTCCCATGAAATAAGCCATCACTGCCCCCGCCGCAGGCCCAGCCAGGGCCGCAGGGACTGGGCGAACTCGTCGCCGCCCCCGTTGTCCGAACGGATGGTCCGTCCGGTGTGCTGCAGGAAAACGTCGTCCAGGGTCGGGCGGGATACCGCCAGCCTGGCGATCTCGATGCTGTTCTCGATCATGAGCTTCAGAAGGTTGGGCGCCGAAGCGTCGCCGTCCCGCACGCTGACCACCAGTTCGTCGTCCACCACGGAGCTTCCCAAGACATAGCTCTGGCCGCTCACCAGGGCCAGCGCCCTATCGTAGACCTCCCGGTTGACCGGGTCTCCGGTAGCCCCGTTGGTAGACCCGTTGGTAGACCCGCTGGAAGCGCCTTCGGGGGATACGCCCGGCCCTGCGGAGGACAAGCCCGCACCTCCGGAGGACATTATCGAGATACGCACCACATCGTCTCCGATCTGCTGCTTGAGGTCGGCCGGGCTGCCCTCCGCCACGATCCGGCCGGTGTCGATGATGGCCAGGCGCTCACATAGGTGGTCCGCCTCCTCCATCATCTGAGTGGTCAGCAGGATGGTGATGCCCTGGAGGTGCAGCTCGTTCAGGTGGTCCCAGATGGCCAGCCGGCTCTGCGGGTCCAGGCCGGTGGTCGGCTCGTCCAGGAACAGGATCTCGGGACGGTGCACCAAGGCCCCGGCAAGGTCGATCCGGCGGCGCATCCCCCCCGAGTAGGTCCCCACCTTGCGGTCGGCCACGTCGGTCAGCCCCACAAGTTCCAGCAGTTCCGCGGCCCGCGCCTTGGCCTGCTTGCGGCCCAGCTTGTAGAGCAGGCCCTGCATCACCAGAAAATCCAGGCCCGACGACAGGTCGTCCAGCCCGACCTCCTGCATGGCGAACCCGATGGTCTTCCGCACCGCCATGGGGTCTTGGCCCACGTCGAACCCGGCCACGCCGACCTTCCCCGACGTCTTTCTCAGCAGGGTGCTCAGTATCTTGATGGTGGTGCTCTTGCCGGCGCCGTTGGGCCCGAGGAAGCCGAAGAACTCGCCCCGTCCAACCGCAAAGTCGATCCCGGAAAGGGCTTTGACCTCTCCGGGGTAGACCTTGACCAGGTCTTCGACCTGGATGATGTTATCCTGTGTCATTCCCAGTGGACCTCCAGGGACCGGAATCGCCTTGGCAAACATCGCCACAATACGTTATCAGAATTTGCCGCCGCCGGACGCTGCGGGATGACACCCAACATGGGGTAATATCTCGGGCGACTAGGCGGGAGCGGTTTCCCCGTTTGAAACGCGCTGCCGTTACGTCACCTTGAAAGGAGCGACGAAAGAAGCGAAGAAAGAGGCGGAGGGTCTGCCAAGGTGATGGACCCCAGTTGCTTTGCCGTCATTCCCTGGGACGACTCGCCACAATGACATTCTCGAGAATGCCAACAACATTTCACGGAGGAACAGCATCATGCCCTATGCAGACATTCCCGGAGCGCGGCTCTGGTACACGGACACCGGCGGGGCTGGCGACGGCCGGACGCCGGTGGTGTTCCTGCACGCCGCGTCAGGAAACACCGACTGCTGGGTGCACCAGGAGCCGGCGTTCACCGCGGCCGGATACCGCTGCGTCGCCTACGACCGGCGAAATTGGGGGCGCACTGAGGTCACAGACCCCACCGGCGCGCCGGGCTCGGCCAGCGACGACCTAGAAGCCTTCGCCGAACGCATGGGCCTGGACCGGTTCCACCTGGTGGCCACGGCGCTGGGCGGCATCATCGGGCTGGATTACACCGTGGAATACCCTAACCGGGTGGTCAGCCTGTCCGTCTCCAGCACCTTTACGGGGGTCTCGGACGCGTCCTATATGGAGGTCCAAGACCGGCTGCGTCCGGCGGAGATCTCCAACCTGCCCATCGTGCTGCGCGAGGTGGGGCCGTCATACCGGGCGGTCAACCCCGAAGGCACGGCCAAGTGGCTGGAGATCGAGGAGAACAGCCGCCACCGGATCACCCCGGACCAGGCCCAGTCGGCCCGCGGTCCCATGACCTACGCCCGGCTGGAGCGGATGCGGACTCCGGTGCTGATGCTGTCGGGCGAGGCCGACCTGCTTTCGCCGCCGGCCATGATGCGCCTGGTGGCCGAACACATCCCCGGCTGCCGCTTCGAGACCGTGTCCGAGGCCGGTCACGCCGCCTTCTGGGAGCAGCCCGAGATCTGGAACCGCCTGGTGCTGGAGTTCATCGGCGGGCACCCGGCGTAGGGTCGGAAAAGAAACACCGCGTTATCCAAAGGTCCTAAACGCAGGCAGGGGCTTCCCGAACGGGACGCCCCCGCGCGCATCAACCACGGCTGTTGAAACTAAATATTCTTGGCGAAGTCTCTCAGGCCGCCAAAGTCGGCTTTGAAGCCTTCGGTGAGCGCGCGGCGGTCGGTGCCGTGGAGGACGAACCGGGCGCCCTGGGAGATCCAGTACTCGGACAACTCGGGGGTCTGCTGGTGGACCAGGGTGGCGATGCCGTGGGCCTCGGACGTGTCGATCACCTTCTTCACCGTGTCCTGGTAGATCTTCTCGCCGTACTGGTCGGGGATGCCCAGGGAGATGCTCATGTCGTTGGGGCCGACGAAGATGCCGTCGATGCCCGGCACCTCCAGTATCTTCTCCAGGTTGTTCACCGCGGCCACGCTCTCGATCCCGATGATGCAGATGCTGTTCTTATTGCGCTCCTCCAGGTAGGCCCGGGTAGCGTCGCTGACGTGCTCGCCCGAGTTCACCACCCGGTCGGCGGCCTCGCCCTTGAGGGGACGCCACTTGGCGGCGGCAACCACCTCCCGCACCTGATCCACGGTCTCGCAGTAGGGGGCCAGGATGCCCTGGGCGCCGGCGTCCAAGGCCATGGTCACGTAGTGGGAGTCGGGGATGGGGATGCGCACGATAGGCACGACGCCGCTGGTGTTCATCATGATCAGGAAGTCGCCCAGCTCGCCCCGGCTGCGGTAGTTATGCTCGGTGTCGATAACCACGTAGTCCAGGCCCACGCTGTCCAGGATGGGTATCCACTTGGGGTTCCGGGCGATGGAGATCATCGTTCCGAACACCCGTCCGCCCGACTTCAATGTTGCCTTGAGTTCTGCTCCGTTCATGGTCCATTCTCCTATGACTCGCAGGGGCATCCCGGCGCGCCGGGATGCCCCTGCGGTGTTTCGTGGTTTCGCGTTCCGGCGGTCTATTGGTTGGGGCTCATCACGCTCTGGCAGAGACGGGCGGTGGCCATCAGGTCGGGTATGACCACGTACTCGTTCACGGTGTGCATCTCGTTGGTGGCCATGCCGACCACGATGCAGTCGATGCCGTTCAGCCGCATGGCGTTGGCGTCGGTGCCGCCGCCGGAGGGCTTGATGTCGGGAATCATCTTCATGTTCTTCAGCATGCTGGTGACCAGCCGGACCACCGGCTCGTTGGGATCAAGGGTGTACATCTGGAACATCATTTCCAGCTCTTCCCTGATGGTGGCCTCCTGGTACTTGGCCCTGGCCCGGTCCAGCGCTTCCCTGACCTGCAGACCCAAAAGGTCAACGGTCTCCGTGTTCCGGCTGCGGAACTCGCCGCCGAAAGACGCCTCCACCGGCACGGCGTTCCGCACGGTGCCGCCGGTGATCAGTCCCACGTTGAAGGTTGATTCTTCATCCAAGCGGCCCTGGGGCAGGTCGTTGATGATCTCGGTGGCGATGCGGATGGCGGACAGACCCTTCTCCGGCTCCACCCCGGCGTGGGCGCCCCGGCCGGTCACCGTCACGTCGAATTTCATGTAGGTGGGGCTGGCGCCGGTGATGGTGTTGACCGGGCCGTTGCCGTCGAACACCACGGCCTCTTTGCAGTGGATCATCGAGTAGTCCAGATTGGCCGCTCCCACCAGGCCGATCTCCTCGCCCCTGGTCAGCACGACCTGAACGGGCCGGCGGGGTGTGCCGTCTTCCTTAGCCGACTCCAAAGCCTCCATGATGGCGGCCACGCCGGCCTTGCAGTCACCCCCCAAGATGGTCGTGCCGTCGGAGCGGATGATGTCGCCGTCCACCTGGGGCTTGATGCCGCGGCCAGGGTCCACGGTGTCCATGTGGGCCGACAGCATCAGCGGGTTGTCGCCGTCTTCAGAGGCGATGACATTCCCGTGGGCGTCCCTGGCGACGCTGAATCCCAGGGCCGTCAGCCGGCCGGTCAGGTGCCTGGCCACGTCCTCTTCTTCGTCGGACGGACTGTCGATCTTCACCAGTTCGCAGAATGCGTTGACCAAGCGTTCCTGATTAATCATCTTTCCTCTGTGTCTTTCATTTGGGTGATTGGGTAAGGGCATCGGGAGGCTGGAATTAGGCTCCGGGTATTATACATTATGTCAGGGGGAAACAGGCTCACGGCGAGAGGGCGATCAGCGCCAATCCGCCGGCGATAAAGCTGGAACCGAGCAGCCGCCCGCCGCCGAAGGGTTCCTTCAAGATATAGGCGCCCATCAGCACCCCGATGACGATGCCGACCTCCCGCGCCGGCGCCACATAGCTGACCTTGGACAGCGAAAACGCCGTCAGCACCAACCCGTAAGCGGTGAACACCAGCAGTCCGGCCACCGTTATGGGCACTGCGTTGGCGCGCCATTCTTTCCTGACGGAATCGACCCCTTTATGGACTAATATGTATGGGGCCAAAGCCACTGCCGTTCCAATGGTCAAAAAATACATGTACAAAATCGGTTGGATATGGCTGACTCCCTCCTTATCAACGATGGAATATACCGCAATGGTTAGCCCGGTGAGCACTGCGTAACGCATTCCGGCCGATTTTAGGAACAGCAGGGGACTTCGCAATACTTGATGAAAATTGCCCCACCATGAGATTGTGTATATCCCGGCAACGATGGCGGCGATACCGGCGATGGCCATGGGCTGGATAGACTCGTCCAGGAAGATGACCGCCAGCACCGGCACCAGCATGGGGCCCATGCCCCGGGCCACGGGGTAGACCAGCGACAGGTCGCCGGTGGCATAGCCCCGGCTGAGCAGGTTGAAGTAGAAGAAGTGGAGGCCGATGGTGGCCAGCCCGAACCACAGTCCAGTGAGGCTGACCGAGTTGTACCAGAGCAGCGCCGCTCCCAGCGGGGCCAGCAGGACCGTGCCCGTAACCAGCAGGCACCAGGAGAAGACCTCCGGGTCTCCGGCCCGCTTCAAGAGCAGGTTCCAAGATGCGTGGGCCACCGCCGACAGCAGGACCAACGCCAGGGATAGAGCGGTCATGGCCCGGAGTATAGCACCGGGCACGGCAAAGGATTGATCTGGTCCGCTTTCGGCCAGTCCAAAATGATTAATCAGGGGAGCGATTCGTGGCAGTAAGCCATATACAGCAGTTGGCGGCCTTGACCGAAGAGATAGTCGCCTGCCGGGTCTGCACCCGCCTGGTCAACTGGCGGGAGAAGATCGGCGCCGAGAAACGGGCGTCATACCGGGACTGGGACTACTGGGCCAAACCAGTGCCCAGCTTCGGCGACCCCGATGCGTCCCTGGTGCTGCTGGGCCTGGCGCCGGCGGCCCACGGCGGCAACCGGACCGGCCGGGTGTTCACCGGCGACCCATCGGCGACGTTCCTGACCGCCGCCATGCACCAGGCCGGACTGGCCAATCAACCGACCTCCGAGCACCGGGACGACGGCCTGAAGCTCACCGGCGTTTACGTCTCGGCGGCGGTCCGGTGCGTTCCCCCAGGCGACAAGCCCACGCCGGAGGAGCAGCGCACCTGCCTGCCGTACCTGGTGCAAGAACTGAAAACCCTGCCCAACCTCAAGGTGGTCATGGCCCTGGGCCACATCGCTTTCCGGGCCGCCCTGCAGACCCTGAGCGACATGGCAGGCGAGAAGCTGAAGGGCAAATTCATCCACGGCGAGGTCTACCGGTTCGGGCCTGGGTTGCCGATGATGGTCGCCTCGTATCACCCCAGCCCCCGGAACACCAACACCGGCGTCCTAAACATGGACGCCCTGGTAAAGGTGCTAAACCAGGCCAAGGAACTGAGCCTGAGTTAACCTTAGGGCCAACTCCATCACCCAGTCACGCAGTCACCCCGGAGAAGCTAACCGCCATGCCCTCCGTCCCGGTTACCGTTTGGTTCGACTACACCTGCCCCCACTCGTATATCGGCCTGGCCCGGCTGGATGAACTGGCGTCCGTTGTGGATATTGAGGTCGACCGACGGCCATTTCTGGCCCGCCCCGAGTTGATCGACGAGGGATACGCCCCAAACCCGATTCAACAACAAGAAGTGCCATTGGAATCCCGGCGCCGGCCCCTCTACAAACCGGGCGAGAGCATCGGAACGGAACCTGCTTCCAACCGGTCCCTCAGCACCCTGCTGGTCCACGCGGCGACGGCCTATGCCAAAGAGCTGGGGCTGGACGGCCGGTTCTTCCGGGCGGCGTCCAAGGAGTATTGGGAGCAGGGCTCAGACCTGGGCAGCCTCTACACCATGCGCCGGCTGGCTGGGGCAACGGGGTTGGACTGGGCCGACCTGTGGCCCAAGCTGGAGTCCGGCACCTACCAAGAATCGGTGCTATCCCAACACCAAGCGGCCAAAGCAGCGGGCATCGCCCGGGCGCCGTCGTTCCGGGCGAACGGGGCGTTGCACTCAGGGAACATCAGCTTCGAACAACTAAAGGCGGCGGTCCTGAGGGCCAGGTAGCCAAGGTCACCTCCCGTGATTTGTCTTTACTTGTCTTCCGGGCCCATCCATACGAATGGGTTGTGGGCCAGCTCCCAAAGGTGTCCGTCGGGGTCCTTGAAGTAGCCGGAGTACCCGCCCCAGAACACCTTTTGCGGCTGCTTGACCAACGTTGCACCGGCGGAAATGGCCATCTCCATCACCTGGTCCACTTCGGCTTCGGAATGCAGGTTGTGCGCCAGCGCGAACCCGTTGAAACCGCTTCCCTCGGGCGACACCGTTGCGTCCTCGGCCAGGGAATCCCAGTTGTAGAGTCCGAGCCAGCTGCCGTTCAGGTTAAAGAAGGCGACCGTCGGAGGCGTCTCAATCTGTGGGAATCCGAGGCCGTCCCGGTAGAATCTTATTGAGGTCTCCAGGTCCTTTACGCCCAGCGTGACCATGGTGATCCGAGGCTGCATGGCTAACCCCCAACCGCAGAGTGGAGTCCTGTCTCGCTCGAAGCGGCAGCACCCCGGAAAAGTTGGATTCCGCATTATGCTCCGGAACGTGGTGGGCAGGGAACAGCCTGATGGCGCAAATCGACCGGAGGCTTTAACTTCACCGCCATCGGGGTCGCCTTCGAGGTCAGCCAGAGGATCAGCCGCCCACGAACCGCCGGCCGAAACCAACCGCCACCTCCGGGTTGCCGTCGAAGGTCAACCGGCCCTCAGACAGGGCTTCGATCACCTTGAGCCGCCCGTACATGAGCAGAACATAGGTCTCGCCGCCGCACTGGAAGGTGACGTCGGGTTCCTGGCTCCCAGCCGGTAGAACTTGTGCGCCCTCCGCCGACACGACGATGTCCTTTCTTTTGTCTTGAAGGCCGTCCAAGACGAACCGGTGTTGCAGCGGTTTCGCGAGCGACGGGTCCGGCCGGAACGCCCGGCGGACCGCCCGGTCGACCGTGTCGATGAGAGCCCCAACGCTGCCCGGCGAGAGATGGTATTGGCTGTCCAAGACCGACCTGATGTCCCAGGTATGCATGGTCAACTCGGCGATCCGCATGTCCAGCAGGGTCCGGACCGGCTCCGGACCGGGAGGCCAGTAGCACGGCTTGTCCCAGTCTCCGGCTGACACGCCGTTGAAGACCGCCACCGTTTCGTCCAAGCGTTGGACCAAGACGTCGCTCAGCTTCTCGCCGTGCTGCTCACGGGTTGCCAGGGCCCGGTCGAAGATACTGCGGGCGAACCGGTCCTCGTCATGGTCGGCCACCGGCGGCGCGCCTTCGGGGGGCGATACGTCGCCCTGCAGACCCCGGCTCACCCGCAGAGCGAAGTCCTGCCCGGCCAGATGCGCCATAACGTCGGCCACCGACCAGTCCACGCAGGCGCTGGGCCTCGCCAAGTCGCCAGCCGACAGCGTTGGCAGAAACTGCTTAACGGCCTCGACCTCAGCCGCCAAGACCCTTGCCCGTTGTTCAGGAGTGTCCATCTTGTTCTTTCCGCTTATCCCGCCCTATGGGCGCTTGGGTGGGCACCCGCTTTTTCCGTGGGTGTCTCCGGGTGTCTCCGGGTGTCTCCGGGTGTCTCCGGGAAATCATACACGACGGACCCGTTTCGACATCAGTCGGCGTCGCCCAGGTCCGAGATGGTTACTCGGTAGCTGGGGTTGCCTTGGCCATGTGCTTCGATGTCTTCGGGGGGCGCGAGGACGTTGGCCTTCCGCAGCATCCGCTGGCAGTTCTCGCTCAGGTTGAGCAGGTGTACCCGCGTTCCGGCGCGGTGGTATCGCTGGGCCAGGTCCACGATGGCCTCCATGCCCGAGTGGTCCCAAACCCGCGAGTTAGCGAAGTCGATGATGACTTCGGCCGGGTCTGAAGCGGGGTCGAACAATTCCCTGAACGTGCTGACCGATGCGAAGCAGAGCTGTCCGTGGAGGTTGTAGACGCGCCGGTGCAGCGTGGTCCCGATCCCCGCGTCGACGTAGATGTGGCGGGCGGTATTCCAGGCCAATACCAGGGCGGAAACGATCACTCCCACGACCACCGCGATCGCCAGGTCGGTGGCAACGGTAACCGCCGAAACCAGCACCATGACCATGGCGTCGGAGAGCGGCACCTTCCGGATGATGCGCAGGCTGGACCACGAGAAGGTCCCGATGACCACCACGAACATCACGCCCACCAGAGCGGCAATGGGGATCCGCTCGATCAACGGCGAGGCGAACAGGATGAACAGCAGCAGAAACAGCGCCGCCAGTATCCCCGACAGCCGCATCCTAGCCCCGGATTTAATGTTAATCATGCTCTGGCCAATCATGGCGCAACCGCCCATGCCGCCAAAGAACCCAGTCACCACGTTCGCCAAACCCTGTGACATGCACTCGCGGTTCTTCTGGCCCTTCGTCTCCGTCAAACCGTCGATCAACGAGAGGGTGAGCAGGGATTCGATGAGTCCTATTCCCGCCAGGATGAAGGCGAAGGGCAGTATGATCCGGACAGTCTCCATGTTGAACGGCACGTCGGGCACGGCGAATATGGGAAGCCCGCCCGATATGCTTGCCAGGTCGCCGACCGTCGGGGTGTTGATCCCGCCCAGTATCACCGCCGCTGAAACGACTAATATCCCGGTCAGCGCCGCGGGGACCCGCTTGGAGAGCCGGGGCGTCAGATAGATGACCGTCATGGTCACGGCGATCAGCCCAACCATGACCGCCAGGTCAGCGAAGGGCAGCCACGTCTTGCTGCCGTCGGCGCCTTCGACTTTGAAACTCTCTAGCTGCGCCAGGAAGATGACGATGGCCAGCCCGTTAACGAATCCAAGCATCACTGGGAAGGGCACCATGCGTATCAGGTTGCCCAGCCGCAAGGCCCCAACGGCCATCTGGATGATGCCCATCAAAACGACGGTGATGAACAGGTATTGGACGCCATTCTCGGAGACCAGTGACACCATGACCACCGCCAGCGATCCGGTGGCGCCGGAGATCATGCCGGGCCGCCCCCCGGTGAGCGACGTGATAAACCCGACGATGAACGCGGCGTAAAGCCCCACCAACGGGTGGACCCCCACCACGAATGCGAAGGCCACCGCCTCTGGGACGAGGGCCAGCGAAACGGTGAGTCCGGCCAGTGATTCGGTTCGAAATTTGGACAGTTGAGCAAGCTGAAGCATTAGTAGTACGGCCTATGTTTGCTTTCTGCATCCGAAGCCGCAACGGGCCTGTGGAGGCAACCTTGGGGGTTGTACGCAATCGGTCGGGGCCAAGTGTCCGGGATATTCTTCCGGTGATACGCCCACGGGCGACGGCGCGGTTAACGTTCAATCGCCGGACTGCGCGAACGGACGCCGCGGGACTCGGTCGGAAGAAAGCCGGGGCCTGGTGTCTAGCCGGTCTTGACCTGGTTTGCGGGCCTTAGTTGAGGGGAAGCGCTATCTCAGTGGCGAGCAGACTTGCGATGCATCTGATCTTCATCGAGGGCCGGCACGCCCGTCTTAATAAGCAGCAGTGCCGGTAAATAATCTCTTCAAAAAAGGACCGGTCACGGACTGCGCCGCAACCGGGGAATATGCCAAGGGTCTCTTCTTTCGTATCTTCTTTCGGTTCTACAACTAAGATCGTTCCGCGCGCGGTTCCACTCGCGGCTCTATCGGAATCTGCTTTTCATTGTACGGCCCACCCCGGCCCAAAGGAAAGCAGCGCGCGTGTCCTTACCTTTAATTTCGTAACATCGGCTGGTAGAGTCCGCTGCCAGGTCTCCGCCAATGACCCTGTCCTGCACTCCGATCAACTCGCTTGGTCCCGCGGCCGCCGCGCCGTCCCGAGAGTCAGCGCCGCACGATCTCACCGATGTCCATCAGTTGGTCGAAACCCACCACAGGGAATCCGTGCTTCACGGCGGCGGCCCTAAGTTTTTCCCTAGCCTCTCCCCGGACATACAGGCCGGAGTCGACCAACAGGAACGGCATCCCCAGTTCAACCGCCGCCTCCAAGTCGTGGCTGGAATCGCCGGCGTAGAGCGCGTTGTCAACCTGCCCGCCCAGCCTCTCCACCGTCTTGGTTAAGATCTCCGGGTCCGGTTTGCCGTTGGTGACATCATCCACGGTCAAGACAGCGTCGAAGTACGACTCGACGCCGTGATGGGCCAGCACTCTATCAACCACCAAACGGCTGCTCATGGTGGCCACGGCCAGCCGGAACTCGCGGTCCTTCAACAGAGCAAGAAGCTCTTTCACACCCGACAGCAAGACCACTTCGCCGGTGAGGTCCAACTGTAGACCGCTCCGCAACTTGATCGCATCTTCCAGCAACTGGCTGGCCCGGTACGCGCCCAGGTCTCGCTCCAAGAAATGGTTCAGCAGCTTGCGGGCGCCACCGCCGAAGACCTCCCTCAGGTCAGCGGCGGTCACCCGGACATCGAACCGGGACAACGCCTGGATGGTTGCCCCCAGCGCCGCCGGTTGGCTGTCCACCAAGGTCCCGTCCAAGTCGAATATTACGGTATCAATGCTGTCGGTCATTTTTGTACGAATCTACTCCAGGGCTGGTATGTCGGAGATTGACTAAGGAATGGTACCTCGTTGCCGAGATTTGGCAACTCGGCAAAAGAAAAGACCCCTGGAAACTCTAAAGAAATTCCCGGGGGTCATTTTGGTGCCTGAGTTTGGTAGGGCGTAGGGGATTTGAACCCCTGATCTCCGCCTTGAGAGGGCGGTGTCCTGGGCCGCTAGACGAACGCCCCACACTAGAAGCGCCGGACCCTCCGGCCCATGGTATGGGTCCAACCTGATTATGCTATCAAACACGGCTGGGGTTGTAAATCGCAACCGACCGCCAAACACCGGGCCATTCCGGGGCGTTCCCGCCTTTGAAGACCCTCGACTGGACCGGTATCAGCAGGCATCCCCCGAGTTTACCCAGCATCCACGGGTGACCCGGAAAGGACCCGGCCGGTCCGGGAATGAAAAAACCGGCCCGAAAGAGTCGAGCCGGTTTCCGTTGCCGTTAGTCACCGCGCAGCGGCTAGTTTGCGACAAAGTCACCGAACATGGTGAAGTTGTGGCCGGGGAAGGTGCAAACGAACTGGTAGGTGCCCGACGCAGGGGCGGTGAAAGTCACCTCGCCGCTTGCGCCCGGGCCAACCAACACCGTCGCCGCGATCACCCTGGGATCGTCAACCGGCAGCCAGTTATTGGCCGGGCCGGCGCCCGTTCCATCAGAGGAAACGGCGTCCTTGGTGCCCGCCTCGACCAATGCCCAGTTATGTGTGTTGACGCTGGAGGAGTTGGTGAATTTCACTGTCACTTCGGCGCCCGCGGAGGCGGACATGCTGCCCAAGTCGAACTGTAGAGCGTCACCGTTGACATCAATGTCCAAGACCGCCGCTCCGCTGCCGGTAGGCGCAGGGGCGCTGGTGGCGGGGATCGCCGTCGGCGCGGCGGTGGGCTCAGCGGTCCGGTCTTGGGCCGGCACCGTGTTGGGCGGAGCCGTGGTTGCCGTGGCGTTGGGGTCTGCTTCGTCACTGCCGCAGGCGATGGCCAGAAGCATTACAGCGCTCAAGACTGCAAATAAAATTACGAGTGGCTTTCTCACCGATTTCCTCCATTTTTCCTGAGTGATAACATTGTTATTTTTATCACAAGCCATGGGCAGTGTCAACGAGTAGAGCCTCGGTAGAACAACCGATTCACGCCTGAAAACCGTGCTTTAGACCCTGGCCGGTGACCGTTTGGTTGGGCTATCATGGCTCCGTGATTCCCACCGTCGCCCATTCTACGAGACCGGCCAGGCCGTCGGATCTCCAAGGCTTTCAAGAAACGGCCGGCCAGGAGAACAATTGGACATAGGCAAGTTCCCTCATTCATTGCTAGAGAAGCTGCTGCAAAAGACCGGCCCGCCCGGCCATGGAGTGGTCGTCGGACCCGGATTGGGCCAGGACGCCGCCGTGTTGGACCTGGGCGGGACGCTGCTGGTAGCCTCCAGCGACCCCGTAACCTTCGCCACCGACCGCATCGGCTGGTATGCCGTGCAGGTCAACGCCAATGATATCGCCTGCACCGGGGGCGTTCCCCGTTGGTTCCTGGCCACGCTGCTGGTGCCGGAGAGTTTCACCGAGATTCAGGCTGAAGAGTTGTTCTCCCAGGTGTCAAATGCCTGTGATGCATTGGATGTCGCCCTGGTGGGCGGCCACAGCGAGGTGACCTACGGTATCGACCGGCCCATCGTGTCTGGGACCATGTTGGGCGAGGTGCGGCGGGACCGCCTGGTCCAGACCAGCGGCGCTCAGGAAGGCGACAGCATCGTGGTTACGAAAGGGATCGCCATCGAGGGCACAGCGCTTCTGGCTTCAGAGCGTGCCGATGACCTGAGAAAGGCGGGCGTACCGGACGACACAATTACGCAGTGCGTAGAATTCCTCGATGATTCGGGTATCAGTGTAGTGATTGACGCTCAGATCGCCTGCGCTACTACACAGATACATTCCATGCACGATGTGACCGAAGGCGGTCTGGCCACCGGACTCCGCGAGGTTGCCGCCGCGTCGGGGCTGGGGTTGGCCATCGAAGACGGCAGCGTACCGGTGCTGCCGGGCACCAGCGAGGTTTGCCAGGCCCTGGGCCTTGACCCCTTGGGACTGCTGTCGTCGGGCGCGCTTCTGATTACACTTTCACCCGAAAACGTTCCTCTTTTACTGAATCAACTGGAGAAAAGCGGCATAGATGGCTGGGAGATCGGCCGGATGATGCCGCCTGAAGAAGGACTGATCTCCATCGGACGCGAGGGTGAGGTTGAACTCCCCCAGTTCGGCCGCGACGAACTGGCCCGTTATTTCAGTCTTTAGAGGCTTCTTGGCTCAGGGCCAGGCATCCGAGTCTCGGATATGGAATGGGGAACCGGACAGAGCAGGCGGCCCCTAGCGTCGATCAAGCGGTCAACTCTTTTATGGCGTCCGCCGCACGCTGCTGGGCCGGCACCGTTAGAGACCATTCGTTGCCTTGGGCGATGAACATGTCCCGCTGCTTCTTCATATGTGAGGCGAAGTTTGGGGCGTCGTAGGCGCCATACTCCCGGCAGACCTCAATGAGCCGCTCTTTGGAGAACAATGGCTGACCGCCGGCCAGCAGTTCCCCCACGCCAAGCAACAACGCCAGTTTTACCTGCTTCTTGGAGTTGGTCTTTTCCTTGAGGTCTTTGACGATAATACGATATGAGTCGCCGTCCAAATGATAGACCCTTGAGATGGCTGCTTCGGGTATTTGATGCTGGTCTAAAAATATGGGACCCCGCTCGCCAGACCGCCTCGACCCAGCGAGGTTGCCACCGGAATGGGCGCCGTTGGCCGGGGAGCCAGGGGAGTCACCGTTGCGGCCACCGAAGAGACGGCCATTTCCGCCAGCCCAGCGCATGTCAGTTTCGGCCTGGGGTGACTGTCCGGGTTGGGCAGCATCCATCGGCACGGAATCCGACTGGGCAAGAACGCGAATCAGCGCCTGGAAACAGGGAATCTGGTACTTCTCCGGGCATCGTTCCGCCAGCCTTACGGCTTCGTCCAGATGCTCCGCCACGTTCTCGAACACGGCCCGCCTCCATCAAATCAGTGCCAACCAAACCGGCGCCCAACGATTCGGCGGCGCCGCCACTGGTCGTTCAGTATATCGCCGTGAATACGCCGCATCAATTATTAATGGACCGGCCTATGTTCATAATTACGTGGCAGACCGGTTGGCCGTCGAGTCACATCAAGCGTGCTCGACGGTACATCTGGTTCAGACGGGCCGGCCCGAGGGCCGCGGGTCAGCTCTGGTAGATGTGCAGAGACTTCCGGAGTTGGTCGACGGTGATATTGCCGCCGCTTACGGTGATTGCTACCTTTTTGCCCTTTACCTTTTCCGGGTGCTTGATAGCCCCTGCCAGCGCAGTGGCGCCAGCTCCTTCCGCCATGGTGTGGGCTTTGTCCACCAGCGTGCCGATGGCCCGATGGATATCCTCGTCGCTGACCATCAGGAAGTCGTCCAGCAGGTCACGGATGATCGTCTGGGGCAACTCGTAGCCCGACCTGGTAGCCACCCCTTCGGCGAAGGTGTTCATCTTGGCTTCAACCATCTTGCCCTGCTTCCAAGACAGGTAGCCGGCGGGCGCTTCTTCCGACTGCACGGCCAACACTTCAATGGAAGGGTCGATGCCCTTGGCGACGATGCAGGCGCCGGACACGCCGGAACCTCCGCCAAATGGCAGCATCAGCACCTCCACGTCGGGCAGGTCTTCGATGGTCTCAAGCGCCTGGGTCGCGACGCCGGCGATGAGCAGGGCGTCATTGACCGGGTGCACGAAACGGCAGCCCTCCTCCAAGGCAAGGCGCTCGCAGTGGTCCTTGGCCGCATCGAAGTCGGCGCCGTGAAAGAGGATCTCGGCGCCCAAGGCTCTCATGGCCGCGACCTTATTGGGGTTGGCGTTCTCCGGCAGCCCGATGATGACCTTGACGCCGAACGTCCTGCAGGCGCTGGCCATGGACTGACCGTGGTTGCCCGAAGATGCGGTGATGAGACCCCGCCGCTTCTCTTCCTCAGTCAGGTTGGCCAACAGGTTGATGCCGCCCCGGGCCTTGAAGGCGCCCAATGGCAGGTACTCATCGTGCTTCAAGTACACCTCTGCACTTAGGAGCTCGCTCAGTCCGGCAGAATAGTGTATCGGGGTGCGAGGAATATGGGGAGCGATGGTCTTCTTCGCCCGGTAAACATCTCTAAGCGTGGGGGCCTGCATATCGGTCCACCTTGTTTGTATGATTCCACCTTGGGAGGTTGGCCTGGGCGTCTCATAATTATGTCTACCCCGATGACTCCATCCAGCATATGGACCACCCCTGGCACTGTCAACGAGCCGCTATGGAACGCCGGGCCTGCTGCGCTAGCCTCGAGTTTCGGCCCGGATGGCCTTGATCCGATGGTAGATGAACCAGATGACCACCGCCGCGATGATTCCGGCGATGGGGAAGTCGAAGGGCCGCATGACCCGTCGCATGTCCTCCCAGTTCTCGCCCAGCTTGAAACCGCCGTAAGCCAGGCCCAGGCTCCAGGGATAGGACCCCACGAACGTGTAAAAGCTGAATTTCCAGAAATTCATGCGGGCGATCCCCGCCGGCACGCTGATAAAGGTGCGGACCACCGGCAGCAAGCGCGATCCAAAGACCGCCAGTTCCCCATACCTCTTGAACCAATCTTCAGCGAGATCTACGTCGCGCTGGGTAACCAACAGATATCGGCCGTACTTCTTTAATAGAGGACGCCCACCCTTCAAGCTGATCCAGTAGGCGACCCAGGACCCAATGAGGTTGCCGAGCGCACCGTAAAAAGCCGCCATCCACAACATCCATGCCGAGTCGCCTTTAGCCTCGATCAGCAACCAACCGGCCAGCGGCATGATCAGTTCGCTGGGGAATGGGATGGCCGCGCTCTCGATCGCCATGAGAAAGACCACTCCCGGCCAGCCCATGGCGTCGTAGACGTCGGTAATCAGTTCCAAGAACCATGTCTCGATGCCCAACATATCAGGAATTACCTTTGGAAAACCGGACGCAACCCCGGCTAGACGCCAGATTAAGATAGTGCCGAGTTGAATATTACCGTTCGTGGGCGGGCCGCGACACCGGTTCTCGGCACTGAGATAGGCAGTTTTTATCCCACCTGGCCTTAAACCCACCAGGTCTTAACCCAGAAATACGGTGGTTGAATGACCGGCTTATGAACCCGGCCTGTTAAACTGATGGTGGCTGCCACCAATTTAATGTTCTAATCATTTCTTAAATTAATTTAAAAGAATACTTAAAAAGTTATTGACGTTGGGCTAAACCGGTGCTATTCTATTATCAGCCCGATGGCCCGGGCAGCAGTATAAACCAGCATTAATCAACCGTTATACGGAGGGACACTATGGCTAGGAAGACAAAACTGATGCAGCGTGTCGAGAAGGAGCACCAACGCCCCTTGGAACGCCTGTTGCCCGAGAAAGTAAATGAGATTGGCCTCTCGGCAACGGCCGAGGAACTGGGCGTCAGCAAAGCGACTCTCGGCTACTGGCTGCTCAAGCTGGGTATAAATGTACGCCGTGTAGCCCTTGCTCCCGGTGAGACCCTGGAAGTTAAGCGGATCAGCTAACACCGGCCCGTATATCCCGGCCCCAAAAGCGCCCGAAAGAAAAAGCCCCATCCTTCGGAGGAAGGATGGGGCTTTTTTATTCTTTAGACACGGGTGGAGACACGGGTGGGCTGACGGAGCCATTCTCTGAAAGATCCGAGACCCTCCCTGGAATTTCCGACTTCCTCTCGTCCGTTTTAAGGCCCTTGTTTGTCCTCCACCCGTCCTCGTAGCCGCTAGAGCTCCAAATCCACGCCCTTTTTCTGGTTCCCTACCCCTGGAAGATGTCCTCAGGCAGGAAAGCCGAGACCGTGACGTTGGGCAGGTCCACCACGTTGCTGATCTTGAGGTCCACCGCCACGCTGCAGATCACGTAGGCCTGCTCCTTGGTCCACCCTCTTTCTTGCAGCAGGGCAATCATGTTGATCAGGGCGTTTCGGGCCGCCAGCGTCAGGTCCTCGCCCTCCTGGGTGCCGTCATCCCGTATGGGCATCCCCATGGTGGCGATGAAGTTCCGGGGCGCGGCCCATTCCGGCGCGATGAAATAGCCGGGGTGGGCGAACCGGGGAAAGGTTATGTTGTTCCGGGCGGCCTCTCCCTTTTGCAGATGGAACCTGACCACGGCGGTAGCCCCCATCTCGATCGCTGTGATGCAGCATTCGGAGTCGCCCTGGGCGAAATGGCCGTCGCCGGCGGAGTAGAGTCCCCCCGGCACATTCACCGGTATCAGCAACCGGGACCCCTTGGTGAGCTGTTTGGCATCCACGTTGCCGCAGTTCTCGCGGGGCGGGATGGTGCGGAGTCCCTCGGCGGCGATCGTCCCTGTGGGCACCGCGTCTTCGGCATCGGGCGGGAACGCCACACCGCCGCGCCGCACCAGGTCGGCCTCGCGCGCGGTCCACGCTTCCAATTGGGCTCGAGATGGCGCGATCCCCGCCGTGCCCATGAATGAGCCATTGGGAATCCTGACACCCGGCAGGTCCTTGGACGTTGCCCAGCCGTCTTGCATCTCCCAATGGACCACGAAGGGATCGGGGAACAGGTCGCGGAGGAATCCGGCGCCGGGACGGTTGCGGGTCCAGCCGTAGGACTGGGGGATGATGTCCACGTACTCGATCTCCAGCAGGTCGCCCGGCTCGGCTCCCTTTATGTAAACCGGGCCGGTCAGCGGGTGTCCCACCTTGCCCGCGAACCCGGGGAAGTCGTCCACCGTGACGCTGGCGTTCATCTGCCCGTCGGACGCGTCCCGGGTCTCCAGCGACACCTCTTCACCGGGGTCGACCTCCAAGATGGGCGTGATGTCGGGGTGCCACCGGTTGTGACCCTTGCCCGGATCGTCCTTCAGCCTCTTGCTCCGGTCTATCTCGATGCTCTTCATGGCGCTCCTAGGTGGACTTGGAATCAAAAGGGCAAATCATCAACGTACGTACCGTCATCCAACCCAAGTGTACCGTCTGCCGATTCAAGTTGATATTTATCTGCCAGTTCGTCAAGGTGCGGCATTGAATCGTCACTATACGAGACGTCTCGGAAATCCGGATACCGTTCATATATTTCCCCAAGTGCATTCTGGGTATCTGAAACGAAATCAGTTTGTCCATCGACTATCAAAGATCCTGCGGCAATTCTTTTCAAGATGTCGGCCGTATAAAAAAGGTCATAGTCGAAGCCTACGCTACTGTGGCCTTCCAATTCTATCGACGCTGTTCGAATCAATAATTGTGCGAATTCCTGATCAATCTGTGACTCCCAAACCCTTTCCCAGTCAATATAATTGCTGCGAAGCAAATCTCTACCGGTTTCTTTCGTCAATCCATATATGATTCCGCAATTAGGCCCTTTTAGTGTCGGGTATTTGCCGTGAATAGCGATTGATGCTGAAATCGCCGGTGCAAGAGCCCCAGAAATTGACAGGTTCTTGAGAAACAGATTCGATACCCGATCTCTAAACTCTGGTGGGATTCTCATTCGGCTAATTGATGTCAATTCTCGAAACAACGGAGAATCTGAGGCCGAGCGAAATATCCTCGGATTCCTAGAAGATTTTCGTTGAGATATGTGAGCAGCTAACGCAGCCTCGGCCTTACGAATCGCAGTTTCAGATGAGAACGGAGGGAATTCGGAATTCGGAATTCGTGGGTTGGAAACGATGGTGGAAAGCTCGGAAAGAAACTCCGACATGAGCGCCGATTTTTCCTCGCTAGTCGTTGCTTTTCCATCAGGGTCCAAAACTATTGCCGTGATTCCTACATCTTTGTACAGCACCTCTAAAACAGGATTCCGCTCGAAGGTCACCACATACGATGTCGGCCGATCCTCACGCGGAACATCACGCATCATTTGGTTAAGCTTGAACCAGATTACTCGGATGTTGATGTCGCTAAAGCTATAACCTATGAACAAAACAGCCCGGCCTAATAAATCTGCCCTAAATTTCAAGTCCATCGGTGACTCAAGGTCGAGTCTGGTGTAGTAACTTGACTCGGTTAAAACGAGAGTCTCTTCATATTGAAGGTCTCCATGATATTTGACGACCTGCGGAACGGTACCCACACTGGTGGCCACGTCCCTCGGCAACACGATTTTCTCGAACTTAACACCGAGACGCTGAAACGCTTTTTCGATTAAATCATCGTAGTTTGTGGTATATATTCGCGGCGCGCCTAAGTTCACCAAATCAACATGGTGACCCGAGTCCATCGGGTTTATCTGCGACGTATTCAGCTTCTCGGAGATCCGGTAAGAAATCGGGCCGATATGATGACCTTTCATCAAATAATAATACTCAGCTATCCGAAGATTGTCGCCTCCTGCGTAATTGACTACATCATCGAAGGACAAGCCATCGTTCTCGCCTTCCGCTAATTCGAGTAACAATTGTTACCAATCTGGCAGATCAAATACTGCCGAAAACCCTGCCCCTACAAACGGGATAACTCTTCCGTCACGGAATAAAGTAACCAGTTCCTGTGGAATGACATATTCTGGCATCTGGCCTTCCTTTTCTTAATCCGGTATTCGGCTTAACCTGTATAGACATCTAATGCTCTAGATCGACCAGTCGTCGGGCATGCTGGGCGTGGCCATGGGTTTGATCATCACTTCGATCAGGGCGGCCTGGCCTCCCTCGGTGGCGGCGATGCCACGTTGCAGGGCCGGTCCGATCTCCGCCGGGTCTTCAACCCGCTCCGCGTAGGCGCCCAAGCCCTTGGCGACCATCGTCCAGTCCCCGGTGAGTTTGGCCATGTCCGGCGGCGGACCGGCGGGACGGTCCATGCCCATCAGGCCTCCGCCGGTGCCTTCATTATTGACCAAGATAGTCAGTGTCGGCAGCCCCATGCGCACGGCGGTTTCCAGTTCCATTCCGACCATGCCGAAAGATGCATCGCCCAGCAGGTGAACAACCAGGTTGTCGGGGCGGCCCAGTTTGGCGCCGATGGCCCCGCCCAGCGACCAGCCCATGGCGGCCATGCCCCCCATGCCCACGTAGCTGCGGGGTTTGGTGGCGGTCCAGAAAGGAGACATATAGCCTCGGCTGCCGCCGGCGTCATGCAGTGCGATGGTCCGGTCCGGGTCGATGATCTTGGCCAACTCATTAACCACGCGGTAGCCGTTGGTGGGGGTGGTCATATCGTTGACCACCGGCTCCCACTCGCTGGCCTGCTTGTCCTTGGCCTGCTTGATCTCGGCAACAACTTCCTCTTTGAGACCGCCGCGGCCCGGCCCGACCCGTTCCTTCACGGCATCCAAGATCGCCCGAAGCGCCAGTTTGGCATCGGCCAGTATGGGCACATCGGCCTGGTATTGCTTGTTCAGATCGTGTTCGTCGGCATTCACATGGATCAGGCTCACACCCTCGGGGATGGGCCGGCCATCGGTGCCGTTGGGCAGCCGGTAGGAGTTGCCCACCGCCAGCACCACGTCGGCCTTCCGGTTCATGTGCAGCGAGGCTCCGCTGGCGTAGCGGCTCCGGGGGTAGCAGCCCATGCCCATGGACAGGGGATGGTCCTCGGGGAAAACGCCCTTGGCCACCAGGGTGGTCGCCACCGGCATGGACAGCAATTCGGCCAGTTCTTTGGCCTCGTCCCAGGCCTCGGCCGACAGCACGCCGCCGCCCAGGTTCAAAACGGGCATCTTGGCGTTGACCAGCAGGTCGGCGGCCCTGGCCACCTCATCGGCATTGGGAGCCGACTTCCGCCCGGGACCGACCGGCTCGTACTCCAGCGAACCGTCGGGCACTTCGGTCATCAACACGTCCTGAGGCATCTCCAGCACCACCGGCCCGGGCGACCCGGAACGCAGGGCGGTGAAGGCACGGCGGATGACCGACGGGATGTCTTCCACCTTGGTAAAAGTGCCCCGCCATTTGACCAGAGTATCGAAGATGCTGGCCGATACTTCTTGCTGCACCTCTTTGCCCAGGTCGGACAGAGGGTGCTGTCCCATCAGTAACAGCACCGGTATGTTGTCGGCGTAGGCCCCGGCGATCCCGGTCAGGGCGTTGGTGGCGCCGGGTCCGGTGCCGGTCATCGCCACGCCCACCTTGCCGGTTGCGCGGGCATAACCGTCGGCGATCTCCACACCCAGGCGCTCGTTGCGGGCGGCGAAAACCTTGATGGTCTCGGAGTTTCTCAGGCCGGTCCAAAGGGGCGCTAGGCCGCCGCCCTGGAACCCGGCGATGTACTCAACTCCTTCTTTCTCCAGGGCGCGAACTATCGCATCAGCAGCACGCATGGTTCCTCTCTTATCTTCTAAGCGAATGGGACCTTGGGTTGACGGCGGCCCGGCAGGGATACCCATAGCGCCGGTCGTGCCTGGCCCGCCTCGAGTTGGAGGGATGATACGCCGCCCCTGATTGGGGGTCAACCGGCAGGGGCCGATGGTGGGATACACTTGGAACCGGTATCATGGAAAGGTCGCCCGAAACCGGATCGGGGAGGTGTCAGATGCTCCTCAAATATCCCCTGCTCTGGCTAGCAGCGCTTCTCTCACTGGCCCTGCTGGCTTGTGGGGCCGGTACAACGGCCACGGCAACCCCGTCTCCAATGCCAACGGCTGCGCCATTGTCTGAAGCCGCTCCGGCAGAGATCGGGGTCCGGTACGCCCACCGGCTCTACACTCACTGCGGCATCCGGTACGCCGACTTCGATGGGCGAAGATGGCTCGCCGACCCGGCGCTTGGCGATGCAAACCCGCCGCCGGGCTGGGGAAATCCTTTCGATCCCGGCACGATCGAGTTGCTCGCTGAAGACCGAGCGATGTTCATCTCACATTCCGGCGAACGGGCCTTTTTCATTCCCGCTCCGGAAGATTACCCCTTCAGGATTTGCATCTAGACCTTTGCCCCAGCCGCCCAATCAGCCCCGGACCGCGCTTGTTGACCCTACCAGGCGCTAAGGGTATCATCCGTCCAACATCCGGCGAGTCACGCCTATTTCGGCCTCAAACCAGGGTTTGAATGGGTATCTCCGGTTGCCAAGACCGCCATTCCCAGCAGCGAGGATTAACATGCCATCAGCCAGCGAGATGATCGTCCAGACCCTGGAGGAAGCCGGTATCGACCACGTCTTCGGCATCCCCGGCGGCGGCACCGGCCAGATATTCCAGATCCTGGAGACCAAGCAAGACCGCATCAAGACCGTGTTGGTACGCCACGAGCAGGCTGCCTCAATCATGGCTGATGCCTATGGCCGGGCCACCGGCAGACCGGCGGTCATCATGGGTCAGGGTCTGTTCATGGGTTCCAACGCCGCCTTCGGCATCATGGAGGCCATGCTCAGCAGTTCTCCCATGGTGGTCATCACCGACACGTCCGACAGCGGCGCGGCCCAGCGTCCCGCCAACCAGTCGGGCGCCGGCGAATACGGCAGCATCGACCTCCAGGCCATGTTTAAGGCCATGACCAAGTACACAACGCTGGCCACCAACCCCAAGGAAGCCGTCCTTGGCGCACAACTGGCCATCAAGCACTCCATGACCGGCCGCCCCGGTCCGACCACGCTGCTGATGCGCTCGGCGGCCATCGGCGGACAGGTCGACCTGGAGTCGCCACCCTTCATTCACAACGCCGCCGGATTCCTGAACACGGTGAAATCGGCCAGCGCGCCGGTGGACATCCAACGGGCCATCCAGATACTGAACGAGTCGCGGCGGCCCGTGATCATCGCCGGAAACGGGGTGCATGTGGCCGGGGCCCACTCCCAACTACAGGAGTTCGCCGAGCAGTGGGGCATGCCCGTGGCCACCAGCTACAAAGGCAAGAGCGCCATATCCGAAGACCACCCGCTGGCCCTGGGCATGGTGGGCACCTACGGGCAGGATACCGCCAACAAGGCGGTGGGCGATGCCGATACGGTCGTGGTGATCGGCGCGTTGCTCCGCTCTCAGGAGACCGTCGGTGAGCGTCCCGACATCTTTGATCCCAACCGGCAGCGCATCATCCAGATCGACATCGACGAACGGAACGCCGGTTGGTCCTTCCCGGTGGAACTGGGCTTGGTTGGGGACGCCAGGGTAATCCTGGACCAGTTGGTGGACGCATCCAAGGAAGCCGCGCCGGGCAACGCCGCCAACCGGAAGGACTGGACGGACAGCCTCCCCCACCGCCGCCGCGCGGGTGGATACCACGACCAGCCTGAGATGCACGTGGACAGCTCGCCGGTCAAACCCCAGCGTCTGGTGGCCCAACTGCAGGCGACCATGAGTCCCGACACCATCTACGCCCTGGACGCCGGCAACAACCGCACCTGGATGGCTCACCTCTACCGGTCCCAGCAGGCCAACACGTTCTTCAGTCCCGGCGGCACCGCGGGCATGGGCTGGGCGCTGCCCGCCTCGGTGGGTTTGAAGCTGGCCTTCCCTGACCGGCCGGTGGTCTGCGTGTCCGGCGACGGCGGCTTCATGATGACCGTGAACGCCATCTCAACCGCCGTCCAGTACGATCTGCCCATCATCTGCGTGGTCTTCAACGACAATGTCTTGGGCATGGTCCACGACCACCAGCCGGATGGCCATAAGATCGCCTCCGAGTTTTATCCCACCAATAACGCCACGGTGGCCCAGGGCATGGGCGCCTTCGGGGTGCAGGTGAGCGATTCCAAAGACCTGCCCGACGCCCTACGAGCGGCCCAGGCCTCGGGTAGACCGGCGGTGGTTGACGTATTGGTAGACCCGGTCCCCAGCCCCGACGACTGGCGCGCCGGCGCCTGGCGACAAGGCCAAACCTAGGCCAAGAACCCGGGCCAAGAACCCGGGCTACGAACTTGGACCAAACGAAGGCGTCAGATATGCCGGACACACTCAAAAACGAGGTCGCTCTGGTCACCGCCGCCGGTCCGGGAATCGGCCGCGCCACATCGTTGTTCCTGGCCCGCGAGGGGGCAACCATCGTGGTAGCGGATGTGGACGCCAACGGCGGGTCCAGCGCCAAGTAGCCAAGTCCCGAATATAAACCGCTCCACACCTGCCCCGTTGGACTGGTTTTGTGCCCGGTGGTAGTATAGTCGCAGACTCGGTTCCCGGCTGAATCGACCTTATCCGCCGGCCCGTTAGCTTTGGGCCGGCCCGACCTTATATACCACCCGTATATCCCACCCGGAGGCCCCATTGGCGGATTTACTGCAAATAGTGGACCTGGCCGACTCGGGCCAGGTCCAACTTTCCTGTTTGACCGGCGTCGATTCATCTGACTCTGCGCCCGCGGCCAACTTCTCCCTGCCTCTCACCGACGCTGAATCGGCCGAGATACGCTGGTATCTGACCGAATACCCCCTGAACACCTTTGGCGAGGCCAAGACTCGCGCCGAGTCCGTCGAAGCGGGCTTCAAAGACCTGGGCCGCTTATTGTTTGAAGCGGTGTTCAACTCCAGCGGCGAGGCCCAGGCGATCTTGAAGCGGGCCACAGAATCTGAGACGGCGCTTTCGATCGTGTCCACCCGCCCCGAATTCCTCGGCCTTCCTTGGGAGTTGATGAACGACGGCGTCGACGCTTACCTGGCGTCCAAGCTGACCGGGATCTCCCGGCGTCTTTCCGCCGGACCGATGGAGCCTTTCGCCGGGCAACTGCCCACAGACCAACTCAACGTCCTGCTGCTTCTTCCGCCCACGGGTGGTGACGGGTCCGGCAGCATCGCCACCCAAGCCTTCGCCGCGCTGGAGTCCCTCTCGGTGGAAGCCGAGTTGGAATGCTTGCGCCCCTCCGCCCTGCCCAACCTGGAGGCACAACTGGACGGCAAGCCAAGTCACTACCACCTGGTCCACCTGGACGGCTTCTCCATAAACAGCGGCGGCATCCAGATGGAAGACGGCTCCGGCGGCGTTGCAACCGTCACCGCCAAGGAGTTGGCCCGACCCCTGAATAACGCCCAGACCCCGGTGGTGTTGCTGAACGCTTCGGCGTCGTCGGCCACGAACGACGTTATGTCATTCGCCGCGGGGCTGGCAGAGGGCGGCGTCCCGCAGGTGGTCGTCAATCCGTTGCCCATCACCGGGTCAGGCGCAGTGTTGGTCTCAGAATTCTTCTTCCGGGGACTGGTTGGCGGCTCATCCGTCGCCCAGACCGTGGCGACCATCCGCCAAGCCTTGATGGAACATCCCCAGCGACCCTCCGCAACTGGCCCGTTGGCCACCTGGGATTGGACCCTGACCGTATCATTCGAGTCCCGTGAGTATTCTCCGGCTGCCATCGTAGCTGAGGTTCAGGACCCTCTTGTGCCAGGCATGCCCCAACCCGAGCCGGAATCCCACGGACCGGACCTGCCGAGGGGCGGCCCCTACGGTCTGATCGGCCGCCACGGCGAGATATTGGACCTGGAACGTAAGTTCCGGCAAGACCCGGTGGTGCTGCTTTCGGGAAACGTGGGCAGCGGAAAGTCGGAGTTAGCCTTGGGGTTGGCATCGTGGCTGCGCAACACCGGCGCCCGGCCCGGCGGCGTGTTCTATGCCACATTCGAGGTGGGCGCCGGCCTGGAGAGAGTGCTCCACGAGATCGGGACCGCCCTGGCCGGCTTGGATTTTGCCGACCTGCGCAGCGACGCCCGCCGGTCCTGGGTGGTCGAATACCTGAGAGACCATCCCGCACTGTTGGTATTCGACAGCCTGCAAAACCTGGCTGGGTTCCCCACCGGCGCTCCTGGCTTGCTGGAAGAATCGGAAATGGCCAACCTGGACGCGTTCATCAAAGAGGTGGCTGAGGGCGGCCAGACCTGGACCCTGTTGGTCAGCCGGCGGGAGCAGGAGTCCTGGCTCACCGTGCCCCACGGGGACTACCGTCTGGGAGGGCTGGGCCAAGCAGACCGGATCATCTTTGGCACGCGCCTGCTGGAAGAGGCCGGGGCCGACCCCCTGCGCCTTGGCCCCGAGTACCTGGAGATACTCGATATGTTGGAAGGCCATCCGCTGGCCATGGAGATCGCCCTTCCTCTATTGAAAGATGTCCCGTCATCGGTCTTGGCGGGCGAACTCAAGTCGGCGTTGAGCGAGCACCAACCGGGCGCCGACGAAGAAGGCCGTCCGCCTTACCTGACCGTGGTCATGGACCATGCCTTCAGCCGGATGACCCACCGCAGCCGAACACACCTGCCCTTCCTATCCATGTTCCGCAGCCGGGTGATGATGGACATCCTGACCCACATCAACCAGGAGCAGGTCTACCGGTCGGTGATGGGCGAGCAACTGGGCTACGGGGCAACCCGAACCCTGCTCCGCACCGCGCGAGCCGGCGGGTTCCTGGAACCCATCACGCCCAGCGTCTACCAGATCCACCCGTCGCTGCCTTGGTTCTACGGGCGCAGCCTGTACCGCCAACACTCGCCAGAAGCCATCTCCCGATTGGAGCAGGAGGTCGTGCGGGTCTACGCCGACACAGCCGACTATTTCATGGAGACCCTCTACGAGAACCAGGACGCCGGCACCACCGCCATCCTGGCCGAGGAGGGCAACATCACCCAGGCGCTGGCCCTGGCCGTGGAGGCCGGACAGTGGGAGAACGCCCAGCTGCTGGTCCAACCCCTGGCCCAGGTCTTCCGCATGCAGAAGCGCTACCCGGAACTGCGCCGCCTGCGCCGCCAGTTGCTGGAAACCACCGGCGCCACCGCCGAGGAAGCCGAGCAATCGGGCGGCATCCAACTCTGGCTGTACCTGATGGGCACCGAGGCCAGCGAGTGCATCGAGACCCGCGAGTTCGACCAGGCCGACGCCCTGAACCAGCAGTTGCTTGAATATCTGGCGAACAAGGAGGACGGAGAAACCGACCCGCGCACCGCCGCGGTCTTCCACCAGATGGGCCAGGTGGCCCTGAACCGGTGGCAACTGGAAGAGGCCCAGGAATTCTTCACCCAGTCTCTAGCGATAATCGAGGGCGGCGAAGACCAGGAACCGGTGGCCGACGATTATTACGGTTTGGGCCTGGTATCTCAGTACCGGCGCCGCTATACCGAAGCCAAGGAATGGTTCAGCAAGGCCTTGGACATCCACCAGCGGGTCAACGACATGGAAGAGATGGTCAAGGACTACCGCTCCCTGGGTCTCTGCTCCCAATACAAGTTCGAGTACGACGAGGCCGCCAGTTGGTACCAGCGGGCCAGGGAGATCCTGGAAGAGAACCGTGACGAAGAGACCGCCGTCCTGGTCTACCATTCCCTGGGCACCGTCTGCCACGCCCAATACCACTACGAAGAGGCCCAGAACTGGTACGAACAGGCCCTTAGCCTCAGCGACCGCATGGGCAACCACGCCCAGATGGGCATCGAGTTCCATCACCTGGGCATGGTGGAGCAGGCCCGTGAATTCTTCGTCGATGACGCGGAGCACTGGTACCGGATGGCCGTGGAGAAGTGGCAGCTGCTAGGGGACCGCCGGTCCGAGGGCGACGAGTACCGCCAACTGGGCGTGCTGTTCCACGAGCAGAAGGACCTGGACAAAGCCGAGGAATGGTACGGACGGGCCAGGGACGTCTTTGAAGAATTGCAGGACCTGAACCGCATCTGCCGCACCTACGGGCAGCTCGGCATGGTGGCCGAACAGCGCGACGACGTACCGGGGGCGCTCTTGTGGGCCGGACGCACCTACCAACTGGCCGAGAGCAACCAACTGCCGGTTTTGGTGCAGGTCAAAGCCCACCTGGCCCGGCTGAAGGAAAAACACGGGGAGGACAACTTCGCCGCCTGGTGGCAGGAGTTCGCCGGAGAACCTGCTCCCACCGACCTGGACGTCGACCCGGAAACCGTTATCTAGCCCAACCCAACACGATCCAGCACGACCCAGCACAACCGGAGGTGAACGATGGCGGTTGTTTCCATCGACATCAAAGAACGCGGCCCCTACGCCGGCGGCATGGCCTTTGGCGACAGCGGCGCCTACGAGCGGTTGGACGGCACGGTCTGCTTCGCTGTCGACCCGTCCGCCCCGGCCAACAGCCTGATTACCGACCTGGAGCTGGCCCCCAAGAACCCAGCCAACCTGGTGGAATTCTCAGCCGACTTCCGGATATTGAAGCCCGTTGACCAACAGAAGGGCAGCCACAGGTTATTCTTCGACGTGGTGAACCGGGGCAACCCTCTGGCGTTGATGCGCATCAACAGTGCCCCAGCCAGCGCGCCCATGGACCCAGGCAACGGGTTCTTGATGCGGCGGGGCTACACCCAAGTCTGGTGCGGCTGGCAGCATGACGTGCCCAGTTCCCCCGCCGCGTTGGGCATCAACGTCCCGGAAGCTTCCGGCCCAAACGGCCCGGTCACCGGCAAGATCGCCGTGACCTTTCAGCCGGACACTTCGGGCACGACCCGGATGCTCTCCGACCGGGGCCATCTGCCCTACCCTGTCAACAGCCTGGACCAGCCCGAAGCGGAACTAACTGTCCGCGAACATGACTCCGGCCCAGCCACCGTCATACCCCGCGCCGAATGGTCCTTCGGCAAGCTGGAAGACGGCAATATTGTCCCCGACGCCAGCCATGTCTGCATGGCCGCCGGTTTCGAACCGGGCAAGGTTTACCGCTGCATCTATACCACCGCCACCGCGCCGGTTGTGGGGCTGGGCCTGGCGGCCGTCAGGGACTTCATCTCCCACATCAGGTATTCGACCAGCGAAGACAACCCCTGCGCCGGAGATATCCAGCACGCAATGGCCTTTGGCTCCTCCCAGAGCGGACGCTTCCTGCGGCATATGCTCTACCTGGCGATGAACCAAGACGAGGAAGACCGGCCGGTTTTCGACGGCATCATCGCCAACATCGCCGGAGGCCGCCGGGGCGAGTTCAATCAGCGGTTCGGCCAGCCGTCCAACCTGGTGCAGGTCAGCACCGGCAGCCTGTTCCCCTTCGCCGACATCGAACAGACCGACCCGGAGACCGGCCAGACCGGCGGCCTGCTGTCACGGCTGGCCGCCCGAGGCAAAC
>MUCI01000003.1 GCA_002816575.1 SAR202 cluster bacterium Casp-Chloro-G2
ACGGCCCGGTTCATCTCCCGCCACCTGTACAACTTCTTCGTGGCCGACGAGCCACAGGTACCGGCCTGGCAGCACACGCCGCCCGGCGACCCGGAAGCCATCAGGCTGTTGGAAGAAGAATATTTCCGCTCCAACTACAACATCCGGTCGATGCTCGGAGTTCTGTTCAACTCTGAATTCTTCAAGTCGGAGAAAGCCAGGTTCGCCAAGGTGAAGAGTCCCGCGGAGGTCGTTGTTGGCACCCTCCATCTGCTGGGCGATTTCACCTTCCCCAAGCGGGGCATCTTCGAAGTGGCCCTGGGTTGCCGCTACATGGGTCAGGACATCTTGAATCCGCCGTCGGTTGAAGGCTGGCACACCGGCGAGGAATGGATCGACAGCGGGAGCCTGGTGGAGCGGGTCAACTTCGTCGCCGACCAGGTGGGCGACATCCAACAGCCCGGCGTCAGAGCCATGGTGGACGCACTGCTGGACCAGACCACCGAGCTTGACCCCGAGTCGATCATCGACGGCTGCCTGGCTCTCATGGGCCATGTTTATCTCCACGAGAAGAACCGGGCCCACCTTGCCGGTCAGATCAGGACCATGCTGGAACAGCGCAGCGAAATGGCGGCGGGCAGCCCCGAGGAACGCCGGTCGGCCGAAGGCACGGTGCTCCACTGCATGAAGATGATTGGATCCACTCGGGAGTACCAGTTCGCTTAATCATGACCACCGAAACTGAAAATCCCGTCTCCCAACAAGGGCTCTACCGGTACCACGATGTCATCGGCCTGCTTTCGCCGGCCGGGCCCGGGTTCAGCGGCCCCGTGGCCGTAACCACCGGTCCCGACGGCATGCTCTACGTCGCCAGCCGGGCCAACCCCAACCAGCAAGAGGGTGTGCGGGTCTCCCGCTGCACCAAGGACGGCGACTTCCTAGGCCAGTTTGGGACCTGGGGCGAGGAGCCCGGCGAGTTCATCTGGGTCACGTCCATCGCCTTCAGTCCGGCTGATGAGGTCTACGTCGCCGACGAGAATACCCACCGCATCAGCATCTTTGAGAAAGACGGGGACGGAGGACGCAGGTTCTCCCGCAGCATCGGCGAGCATGGCAGTGGCCCCGGGCAGATTGACCGCCCATCGGGGCTGGCTTTCGGTCCCAACGGCAACCTCTACGTCGTGGACACCATGAACCACCGGGTGCAGATGCTCACCCCCGAAGGCGGCTTCCTATCCCAATGGGGCGAGATTGGCAGCGGTCAAGGCCAGTTCAGCATGCCCTGGGGCATCGCCATCGACCAAGCCGGCGACGTTTACATCACCGATTGGCGGAACGACCGGGTACAGAAGTTCGACTCCGAAGGCCGGTTCCTGATGGCCTTTGGCGGTTCGGGCGACGGCGAAGGGCAGTTCAACCGTCCCAACGGCATCGCCGTGGACAGCCAGGGGGACATCTACGTCTGTGACTGGATGAACGACCGGGTGCAGGTGTTCGGCCAAGACGGCGCTTTCAAAGACATACTTATCGGCCACGGCGGCATGTCCAAGTGGGCCCGGACATTCCTGAACGCCAGCCCCGAGATTGAGCGCAAATTGGAACTGGCCGTCCAGAACATCGAGCCTAAGCGCCGTTTCTACCGCCCGGTGGCGGTGCACGTGGACAACGACGGCCTGGTGTACGTAGCCGACTGCTACCGCCACCGCGTCCAGATCTATCAGAAACTCCAGGTTTAGAACCCTGGGCTGAAAAACCCGCGGCTTATCTGAACCTGGAACGGAAATATTCCGTCACCCGGCTAACGTACTCGTCGGGAAAAGTCAGGAAAGCGTCCACATGGCCCACACCGGGCGCCCGCCACAGGAAGCTCCCATCTTCCGCCGCTGCCACGACCCGCTTACCGTGCTCCACGGGTATCCGCTCGTCCTCCGTGCCGTGGATGACCAACACCGGATACCCGAGGTCGGCCACCGCTCGCTCTGGAACCAGTTCCCCCACGTCTATACCGTAGATGGCATTGGCCATCAGCTTGGCGGCCGGGATGAAGACCGGGACCAGCCATTCGGGAAACGGCGTCTTCCGGGCCGACTCCCGTGCGATCAGGTCTGATGCGTCGGCGTAAGGACTATCCGCGGCCACGGCAGTGATGCCCGGCTCTTCAGCCGCCGCCAATATCGAGGTGGCCGCCCCCATGGAGAACCCCATAAGCCCGATCTGACCAACGCCGCCCGGTCCGCCATCCCGCTCTACCAGGTAATCGAAGGCTCCCAGAACATCCCACTGCTCGAAATAACCGCCCGACACCTTGTCGCCCCCGGACGAGCCGTGGCCCCGCAGGTCGAACATGAGCACGTTGTACCCCCGCTCCACCATTCGGGCCGCCAACGCCACCGCGCCGTCACCGGAGCGAACGCTGCCGTTGCCGTGGACGAATATCAGGTGGGGGCCGGCGTCGTCTCCCGGCAGGTACCAGCCGCTGAGCGATACATCACCGCGCCGGGATGGAAATTCCACGTCTTCGAACTTCAGTGCGTAATTGGCGGGATGGTCTTCCTGGGGGTCCCGGTCGGCAGTGGTGACGCCCCGGGCGATCAGGAACGACACTAGGCCGTAAACCACCGCCAAAGTCACCAAACCTGCCAAACCCGCCAGACCGAAAACCCGGTAACCCCGCCCGGTCGTTGAACGTTGCATATCGTTCTCCGGAAGCAGCTCTACGCAGGTCGAACGGAGCCCCATAAGCCCCATATCTGTAGCTTCTGCACCAGTATATCCATCCGAAGCTGTTGCCCGAACGGCCCGATCGAAGTTCAAGCAATCCCGAGATTCCGCTGCCTGGCTCCCACTCGGGACTAGGCATGTCAATATACCTAACATATAATCGGAACTGGTTCATATGACCGGGACGATGATCAAACATCTCCTGGCGGCTCTCAGCAGCCCGTGAAACTCGTCTATTAAGGGGAAGAATATGCCAGAAGCGTCCCAGATCGTTTATACCAAGATTGATGAGGCACCGGCCCTGGCGACCCATTCGTTGCTGCCGATCCTCCAAGCCTTTACCAAGGGGTCCGGTATTGAACTGGAGTCCTGGGATATCTCTTTGACCGGTCGCATCATCGCCAATTTCCCGGAGAATCTGACTGATGAGCAGAAGATTCCCGATTACCTGTCCATGTCCAGCGAGTTGTGCGAAAGCCCAGCGGCGAACATCATCAAGCTGCCCAATATCAGCGCCTCCATCCCACAGTTGAAAGCCGCGATCAAGGAATTGCAGGAGAAGGGTTACGATATTCCCGATTACCCCGACGAGCCGGCAACGGACGCGCAGAAAGTCTTGTTTGAGCGCTATTCCAGGGTGTTGGGCAGCGCGGTCAACCCTGTCCTGCGGGAAGGGAACTCCGACCGCCGGTCGGCCACCGCGGTTAAGGAACACGGCAAACGCTATCCCCACAGGATGATGAAGGACTGGCCGGAAGTATCCAAAGCCCGCGTCGCCCACATGACCAGCGGTGATTTCTACGGTAGCGAACAGGCGGTGACCATCGAAGAAGACGGGTCTGCAAGCATCGAATACGTGGCCCGCGATGGACGCACGACCGTGCTCAAATCCGGTATCCCCCTGACCGCCGGCGAGATCATCGATTGCGCCGTGATGAACGTGCGGGAGTTGCGCGAGTTCTACGCCGAGGAGATGGAGAAGGCCAAGGCTGAAGGCGTACTGCTATCCCTGCATGTTAAGTCGACCATGATGCGCGTGTCCGACCCGATCATCTTCGGCCATTGTGTCTCCGTTTACTACCAAGACGTGTTTAGCAAGCACTCCGCTGAGATGGGCGAGCTGGCGGTGAACCCCGACAACGGGATCGCCGAACTCTACACCAAGATACAGTCTCTTACCGATGAGAAGCGGGCCGAGATCGAGGCGGATATCCAAGCGGTGTACAGCGCCCGTCCGGAGTTGATGATGGTTAACTCCAACCGGGGCATCACCAATCTGCATGTTCCCAGCGACGTGATCATCGATGCCACCATGCCCGTGATGATTCGAGACGGCGGCCGGACCTGGGGTCCCGACAACGAGTTGCATGACACGGTGGCGATGATTCCTGACCGTTGTTACGCGACCCTGTACCAGGCGGTTATCGAAGACTGCCAGAAGAATGGAGCGTTCGATCCGGCCACCATCGGCAGCGTCGCCAACGTCGGGCTGATGGCCCAAAGGGCTGAGGAGTATGGCTCTCACGACAAGACATTCAAAGCCCCGGGTAACGGCTCCATCCGGGTCGTGGACTCGTCCGGCAAAACCCTGATGGACCAGAGGGTAGAGGAAGGCGATATCTTCCGCATGTGCCAGACCAAAGACGCGGCCATCCAGGACTGGGTCAAGCTAGGGGTCAACCGGGCCAGGATCACCGGCTCGCCGTCCATCTTCTGGCTGGACCCGGACCGGGCCCACGACGTCGAGTTGATCAAGAAGGTTGACCAATACCTGCCGACACACGACACCACGGGATTGGACATTCGCACCATGTCTCCCGTCGACGCGATAAAGTTCTCGATGGACCGCAGCCGCGCCGGCCTGGACACGATCTCCGTTACCGGCAACGTGCTCCGCGACTATCTGACCGACCTATTCCCCATCTTGGAATTGGGCACCAGCGCCAAGATGCTCTCGGTCGTCCCTCTCCTCAAGGGTGGTGGGATGTTTGAGACCGGCGCCGGCGGGTCGGCCCCCCGGCACGTGCAGCAATTCCTGGAGGAGGGCCATCTGCGTTGGGACTCCCTCGGTGAATTCTGCGCTCTGGTAGCGTCCTTCGAGCACCTCGGACAAGCGTTCAACAACGACAAGGCCAAGCTCTTGGCTGAGACCCTGGACCAAGCGATCGGGGAGCATCTGGAGCACAACCGGGCGCCGTCCCGCCGGGTGAACGAACTCGACACCCGGGGCAGCCATTTCTACCTCGCTCTGTACTGGGCGCAAGCGCTGGCTAACCAGACGAAGGACCCAGAGCTCCAGGCCCGCTTCGCCCCGGTGGCCAAGCAGATGGCCGACAACGAAGAAAAGATCGTTCAGGAGCTAAATGACGCTCAGGGGCATCCGGTGGACATCGGTGGTTATTACCATCCCGATGACGCCATGGCCGCCAAGGCCATGCGCCCTAGCCCCACCCTGAACGCGATCATCGACTCTATCTAACAAGAACGATTGACCGGCTGGCTAAGGCCCGTTCTTCAAGCTTCAAGCCGCCGGTTATTGGTACGACACAAACAATATAACGGAGGACCAATCGCCAGATGAAAAGCAAGGTAACGGTTGTCGGCGCAGGCAACGTGGGCGCGACTACCGCGCAGAGGATCCACCAGTTAGGCTACGCCGACGTGGTGTTGGTGGACGTGGTTGAGGACCTGCCCCAGGGCAAGTCACTAGACATGCTGGAATCGGCCCCGGTCCTGGGCACCGACTCCAAGATCATCGGCAGCAACAGCTACGAACAGACCGCCGGGTCCGACGTGGTGGTCATCACCGCCGGCATCGCCCGCCGTCCCGGCATGAGCCGCGACGACCTGCTCTTGACCAATATGCGGATCACCTCATCGGTGACCGAGCAGGTGGTCAAGTACTCACCCGACTGCATCATCATGCCGGTCACCAACCCCCTGGACGCCATGGTCCAGAACGTGTTCGAGACCAGCGGCTTCCCCAGGAACCGGGTATTCGGCATGGCCGGCGTGCTGGACACCGCCCGCTTCCGGACATTCATCGCCGAAGAACTCAATGTCTCGGTGGAAGATATCCAAGCATTCGTGCTGGGCGGCCACGGCGACGACATGGTGCCTCTGGTCCGCTTCACCAACGTGGGCGGCATCCCCCTGAGCGAACTGATGGCCGAAGAGAAGATCGACCAACTGGTCAAGCGCACCCGCAGTGGTGGCGGCGAGATCGTTGAACTGCTCAAAGAGGGCAGCGCCTACTACGCGCCGTCAGCCGCCATCACCCAGATGGTTGAGGCGGTCCTCCTGGATAAGAAGCGCATCCTCCCTGCCTGCGCCTATCTGTTGGGCGAATTCGGCATCAACGGCCTGTGCGTCGGCGTTCCCGTCAAGCTGGGGGCCGGCGGCATGGAGCAGGTGATGGAGATCAAGCTGACCTCCGACGAACAAGCGGCGCTCAAGGGTTCGGCCGACAGCGTTCAAGAACTGGTGGAAGTGATGAACAAGGCCAGGGCCGAGGGGTAGCGGCGAACGGCGAAAAGCAACCGGGTGCGATCAGATAGACATTTACCGGCAGGAGGGTGGCCCATGGCTCGTCGAAGCGATGCCGAAAAGCGACTATTGGAGAAGGCGGGCCGCTACCTGCCGGGTGGCAACAGCGGTAATCTCGCCCTCCCCGATGGACTAGAATTCCTCGCCTCCCACGGCAAAGGCTCCAGCATCTTCGACGTCAGCGGCAACGAGTATGTCGACTGGCTCATGGGCTCTGGCCCCATGATCCTGGGCCACGCCCACCCCGCCGTCACCGAAGCCGTCATCAAAGCGGTGGAAGGCGGCAGCACCTTTTTCGCCACCAACGACAAGGCAGTGGAACTAGCCGAGGTGTTGGTCAATGCCGTCCCCTGCGCCGAGCAGGTGCGCTTCACCACCAGCGGCACCGACGCCTGCTTCCAGGCCATGCGCGCCGCCAGGGCCTTCACCGGAAAAGAGAAGGTCCTCAAGTTCGAGGGCGGCTTCCATGGCACCAGCGACTACGCCCTGATGAGCCTCACCCCTTCCCCTTCCGTGGAATATCCGCAGGCCCAGGCCAATAGCGGCGGCATTCCCAAGGCCATCCAAGAACTGATGCTCATCGCCCCCTATAACGACCTGGCCACCACCGAAACGATCATCAAAGCCCACCTGGACGATATCGCGGCGGTGATCGTGGAGCCGGTCCAGCGGGTGATATCACCGCAGCCTGGGTTCCTCCAGGGCCTGCGGGACCTGACCAAACGTCACAACATACCGCTCATATTCGACGAGGTTGTCACCGGCTTCCGCCTGGCTTACGGCGGGGCGCAGGAGTTCTTCGGAGTGACGCCCGACATGTGCACCGTGGGCAAGATCATGGGCGGCGGCTACCCCCTGGCGGCGCTGCTGGGCCGGGCCGACATCCTATCGGTCTACGACCGGGGCGCGTCGGACGACGAGACCTTTGTCAACCAGATCGGCACCCTGAACGGCAATCCGGTGGCCTGCGCCGCCGGTCTGGCCACCTTGGCCGTCATGCGGGAAGAGGGCGCCTACGACAAGCTGCGCGGCGCCGGCCGCGCGGTGCGGACCGCATTGGTGGACATCTGTGACGAGAATGGCGTTCCGGTGCAGAACTGCGGCGAAGACGCGATTTTCGACGTCTACTTCTCCGAGAAGCCGGTGGCCAATTACCGCGACACACTGGCCGCCGACTCGGCCATGATGGGCCGCTTCAACGCCGGCCTGCTGGAGCGCGGCATCCTGAAAGGCGCCCAGAAGTATTACCCCTCGGCCGTCCACAGCGACGAAGACGTGGAAAAGACCATCCAAGCCATGCGGGAAGTGGTGCCACTGATCCGGGAGTAGTTAGCCCGATCTACCCGTGACGGGCCGCTGGGGCCGGGACGAATCACAAGGCCAGCCAGTACCTCTTGCCGCTTTCCCTGATGACCCGGCCAAAGCCGCTGTGGTGGCAGATTGCGATGGCGGCGTTGTCCTGCTCCGCCCGGTCCAGCATGGTGTGCCGGGTGCGGCCGGCCTGGTCCGGGTCGGCGTCGTAGTGGAACACCCAGTCGGTCTCGGTAACCTGGGCCGGTCCGTGGAACACGTCCCCCATGATGAACGCCTTCTCCCCTCCGGAGTTCACTATCATGCTCATGGAGCCGGGGGTGTGGCCGGGAGTGGGCGTGATCGTTAGCTCGCCGGTCAGTTCAGTCTCGCCCTCTATCAGGTCCAATACGCCCAGTTGCTGCAACGGGGACACGGCCTGCGCCCACCAGTCATAGCCGAAAATCTCCGAGTCCCTGGGCGTGTCGAATGCCGCCCAATCGGCCTCGTGGGCCACGTAGCGGGCGTTGGGGAAGGTTGGTCTGTCCTTAACCTCCGTTCCGCGTTATATTCCAGCCCACGTGGTCCGGGTGCAGGTGGGTCAGGAAAACAGTGTCGATGTCCCCGGCCTGGAAACCCGCAGCCGCCAACTCGGACAACAGCACACCGTCGATGCCGCCACCGACATTGGCCACCACGTTGGGATTGGAGTCCGCGCTTCCCAGGCCCGTGTCCACCAGCAGTGTGCGGCCTTGGGAGCGGACCAAGTAGCACTCGAAATGCACCTGCAGGCTGTCCTCGCCTCCAGCATTCTTCGTGTAGGCGTCGGGGTAGCGTTCTTGATACGGAATCCAGGCCTCGGTCGGCACGTCCGGGAATGTCCGGATCAGCGGCAACGCCACCTCCGAATCGTGGAGCACCGTGATCTCGACGTTGCCAACGGTCAATGTGCTGTGCGGCATCTCACAACTCCTTCGGCATATCCTCCGTTTTCGGTCACCTATAACGCCTGCCAGTATCTTCGGCCTTGCTCTTTGACCACCCGCCCAAAGCCACTGTGATGGCAGATGGCGATGGCCGCGTTTTCCCTCTCCGCCCGTTCCAAGATATCGCGCCTGGTCTTGCTGGCTTGGTCCGAGTCCATGTCGAAACGGAACACCCACTCGGTCTCGGTAACCTGGGCCGGACCGTGGAACACGTCGCCCATGATGAACGCCTTTTCGCCGCCGGAGTTCACTATCATGCTCATGGAGCCGGGGGTGTGGCCGGGCGTAGGAGTGATGGTGAGTTCGCCGGTCAGTTCGGTCTCGCCCGACACCAGGTCCAGGACGCCCGCCTGACGCAGCGGGGTTACGGTGTCGGCCCACCAATCGAAGCCGAATATCTCCGAGTCCTTGGGGGTGTTGAACGCCGACCAGTCCGCTTCGTGGGCGACGTACCGGGCATTGGGGAAGGTGGGCGACTCCGTGCCGCCGTCCCGCGTGATGTTCCAGCCCACGTGGTCCGGGTGCAGGTGGGTCAGGAACACCGTGTCGATGTCGCCCGGCAGGAATCCCGCCGCCTGTAGGTTTGCCAACAGGTCCCCTTCCACCCCGCCGAACATCTTGGTCACCGTGCCGGGATTGGTTGCCGCCGTGCCCAGCCCGGTGTCGACCAGCAGCGTCCGGCCCTGAGAGCGGACCAAGTAGCATTCGAAGTGGGTCCGCCGGCTGTCTTCGCCCCCGGCGTTTTTAGTGTACGCATCGGGATACCGCTCCAGATACGGCGCCCAGGCTTCCGCAGGCACATCAGGGAACGACTGGCTAAAGGGCGAGGCAACCTCCGTGTCGTGGATGACCGTGATCTCGACGCTGCCTACCGTGAGGGTGCTGTGCGGCATCTGGCAACTCCTTCGGCCCACCGGCCGTTTACTGATTTCTGGCCTAAGAGTTCATAATGACAGGCATCCGAAACTTCCAGGTATTCCAGAGGTCTGCATCATCGATTAGTTCGGTCATGAAACGAGCGACATTGGAGCGCGAGGTAGAACGCCCAGACAAGATACCCGTTACGGGGGATTCTTCGACGGAGTATTGAGAAACCTCGGCATCAATCAGCGAGTCCGGCCGAACGCTGCACCATTCGACATGCTCATTCTCCCTACCTACTACGCTGCGCAGATGCTCAGCTGCGGTTTCATTATCCCGATGCGGAGGCAATGTATAACGCAAGATGGTAAGCAATCCTCTCTCTAACAATGTTCTCCTCTCTCCGAGATCATGATTCTGGATTCCAACCGTGTTCATAAGAATGAATTTGACGGATTTAGGTGGGTCATTCTCTTCGATGGCGTTACACAAACGTCGTGTTGCGTCGGTGCACAGATTTCTCGGCTTTCCGAATATTCCTTTGAGATTCGGAACATGTCCCAGGCACGAGACAACCGCATCGCAGTCCTTTACATGCTCCGCCATCTCCTCGTCGGTCAGATCGAGAATGCTAGCCTTAACTACCCTAGTGTTTGGGTTCTCTAGGACGGTTCTGGGAAGGTTGATAGACGAGCGGACGATAACACGAATCTCGTGATTTTTGCCCAGTAACTGTTCCACGAGAAGTCGTCCGGTCTTGCCCGTGGCTCCCACCACTAATATGGCCATCGTTGGCCCCCTCCTTCAACAACGTTGACAGATCGAGGCCGATTTTCGCCCGGCAGCGCGACCTCCGCGTCGTGGATGACCGTGATCTCGACGCTGCCCAACGTGAGGGCGCTGTCCAGCATATCTTGACTCCCAGCATTGCGGTCCTAAGAATCAAAAAGGGGGCCGCCCCGATGCATCGGGGCGGGCCCCCTTGTCCATGCTCTATCTGACCTCGGCCGTGCCTCCTGGCTTAGACGCCGGCCCCAATCTTGGTCAGTAGGGGTTTGGTGTTGACGATGTGGCGCTTCAGCCCCATGTCCTGCGGACTCAGGCCCATGGCCAGGCCGATGGCCTGGGGCATGTGCAGGATGGGCAGTTCGATGGGCCGCCCGGCTTGGGCCGCCGCCTTGGGCTGGAAGCTATCCAGGTTCAGGTGGCAGAGCGGGCAGGGCGTGATCATCGCGTCGGCGCCCAGGTCCTTGGCCTCGGACGTGTGCTTGCCCACCATGGCCATGGAGTTGCGCTCGTTGATCGTCAGGATCGGGAACCCGCAGCAGCGGGTCTTACCCGCGAAGTCCACCACCGTCGCTCCGATGGTCTCGATGATCTGCTCCAACGCGGACTGGCGTTCGGGGTGGTCCTCGAACTCCAGCGCGTCGGTGGGCCTGACGATATAGCAGCCGTAGAAGGGCGCCATCCGCATGCCAGCCAGCGGGCGGGTGATCAGGCTGAGCAGCTTGTCCAAGCCGATGTCCTCGACCAACACCCACAGCAGGTGCTTGGGGCGGGCGTTGCCCTTGTACTCCAGGCCCTCTTCGGCCAGGAAGCCGTTGATCTTGGCCAGGTACTCGGGGTTCTTCATCCGGTGGTTGGCCTGGCTCATGACCCCCTGACAGGTGCTGCAGATGGTCAAGATGGGCAGGTCCAGCGCCTCCGCCATGGCGAAGGTCCGGGCGTTAAGAGTGTCGCCCAGCAATTCGTTCTTCTCTTGCAAGACGCCGGCGCCGGTGCAGGACGCGGCGGGCATCTCTTGAAGCTCTATCTCCAGCTTCTCGCAGATGAGTTTGGTCGCCGGATAAAGCTCCGGACAACCGCCTCGGGACACACAACCAGGGAAAAAGGCGTACTTCAACGCCGGCCTCCAATACTTTCTGAATGGAACTGAGTTTCGCTGCCTATCGGGACAGGCAGCGGTCTAGCGCTGTTTCGGACCTTGGACCTTGTCAAATAGCTTCCGGACGTTCTTCGAATCGGGAAGCTTCTTATGAATTATGGGCGGCATCTTGCCGTGGGTGATGGCCTGGATGGCGATGGGCGCGTAACCCACCAGGGCCGACACGTTGGTCATGCCCAGCGACTTGGGCACCAAGCGAAGCTCGTCCAGCCAGCCGCTGTGCTCCACGGAGTCGCTGAAAGCCTCCGTGTGGCGCGCACCATTGGTGTTGTGGAACCCGGCCTCCAGGGCCTGGTCCCGCAGGGCCATGATGCGGTCCATGGGCGCCACGCCCTTGGGGCAGGCTGTCACGCACTCCATGCAGCGGGTGCAGTCCCACATGCCCGTGGGCTTGTTAAGTTGTTCCAACCGGTCTCTGGAGACACCATTCTCGTCGCCGTCACGCGGGTCGGCGGTGAAACGGTAGGCTTTGGCCAGGGCGGCCGGTCCCAAGAATGTGGGGTCTACTTCCAAGACCGTGCAATCCGAGTAGCAAGCGCCGCACATGATGCAGGCGGTGACCCCCGACAGGTGCAACATCGCATCGTTGGAGGCGATGTATTCGGCTTCCGGCTCGGGGCCTTCGGGCTTCAGGTATGGCTCGACCTCCATGACTTTGTCCCAGAAGCCGTCGAAATTCACCACCAGGTCTTTCACGACCGGCATGTTTCCCGCGGGCTCGACGGTTATCACGCCGTCCTTAATAACTTTCTGGGCCTGGGTCTTGCAGGCCAGACCGGCGTGGCCGTTGATGCGGACCGCGCAGGAACCGCAGATGGAGCTGCGGCACGAGCAGCGCAGGCTGAAGGACCCGTCGTTGTCCTCGCGGACCTTAATCAGGGCATCCAGCACCGTGCCGTTGTCTTCTATCGAAACTTGGAAGTTCTCCCAATAGGGCTTGGGATCCGCGGCTTCCGGGTCGAAGCGTTGAACTTTAAGCGTGACGTCCATCGATCAGTACTTCCTTTCTTCGGGAGTCCACTGAGTGATGCTGACGGGAGCGTAGCTCAGTTCCGGGCCAGCAGCTCCCTTCTTAATCACCAAGTGTTTCATCCAATTTTCGTCGTCCCGGTCCGGGTAGTCGGTGCGGGCCTGGGCCCCCCGGCTGTCCTTCCGGTCCAGCGCGCTCATCGCGATGGGGGTGGCGCAATCGAGCATAAAGCCCAACTCCAGCCCAAACACCAGATCGGTGTTGAATATCTTACCCTTGTTGTCCACCGGCACGGTCTTGTACCGCTCTTGAAGTCCCTTCAAGTCGTTGAGGGTTTCTTTCATGCCCTCTTCGTTCCGGTAGACCGCCAAGTTGCGGTTCATGGACTCGCCCATACCCAGGCGGACGGCGGCGATCCGGTCGCCGTTCTGGGGCCGGTCCAACAACTCTTGGATGCGCTTCTCTTCGTTGCGCACGGCCTTGTTTACATCGAACTCCACGTAGTCGGCCCCACGAGACGCCTCAGCGGCATGTTTGCCGGAGCGTTCTCCGAACACGATGGTGTCCAAGAGGGAGTTGGCGCCCAGCCGGTTGCCGCCGTGGACGCTGACGCAGGCGCATTCGCCGGCGGCGTAGACGCCTTCCAGGTTGGTCTGGCCGTCCACATTGGTGCGGATGCCGCCCATGGCGTAGTGCATGCCGGGGCGGATGGGGATGGGTTCTTTGATCATGTCCGCGCCGACCAGGTCGATGCCGATCTCCCGGATCTGGCTGAGTTTCTCCATGATGAGAGCTTCGCCCAGGTGGCGGCAGTCCAGGTGGACGCAGCCGTCGATGCCGTTCCCGGCGTTGATCTCGGTCTGTTCGGCCCGGGAAACAACGTCTCGGGAGGCCAACTCCATCATGTTGGGAGCGTACTTCTCCATGAAGCGGTTGCCGTCTTTGTCCAACAGGTAGGCGCCCTCGCCCCTGGCCGCCTCGGAGATTAGCACTCCGCTTCCGGCCAAGGTGGTCGGATGATACTGGACCATCTCCATGTCCATCAACTCGGCCCCGGCATTGTAGGCCAGGGCGATGCCGTCACCGGTGCAGATCAGGGCGTTGGTGCTGGGCTCGAAGACCCGGCCGAAACCGCCGGTGCAGAAGATGACCGTCTTGGCGCGGATGGCGTAGATCTGGCCGGTGCGCACCTCCAGGGCCATCACACCGCAGACCTTGCCGTCTTCGATTATCAGAGAGCTTACAAACCACTCTTCGTAGCGGCGCACGCCGGACTTGATAAGCTGCTCAAACATCACATGGAGCAGGGCTTGTCCGGTAAAGTCGCCGACGAAGAAGGTGCGGGCGCGGCGCTGTCCGCCAAAGGCTCGGGTGCCCAGGCGTCCTTCGTCGTCGCGGTTGAAGGTGACGCCGAAGTGCTCCATGTCGATGAGCGCTTGACCGGCCGCTTTGCACATTACCTCGATGGCGTCTTGGTCGCCCAGGAAGTCGCTGCCCTTCACCGTGTCGTAGGCGTGGTCTTCCCATTCGTCGCCGCGGTCGGTGAGGGCTGCATTGATGCCGCCCTGGGCCGCGTTTGAGTGACTGCGCACCGGGTGTACTTTGCTGATGATTGCAGTTGTGGCGCCGCCGGCACGGGCCGCGATGGCCGCCCGCATTCCCGCCAGGCCTGCGCCGATTACCAGGACATCATGCTCGAGCATGCGTGTCTAATTCCTCCAATTATCCTTTAGCCGTTCAATTAACCGCTCGGTCAGCCCCCGATCCAAGCTGGAGACCGCCCATAATATATCAAAAAGGAGTCCCCCAATCTAGCTTGCGCCTGACGAGGTTCTCCGGGCCTCACCGCTTGGGCAGCAAAGGCTGGGCCATCAAGAGTGAAGAGATGGTCTTGCCGTCGCAGATCTCACCGGTCTTGAACATGGCCACCGCCTCATCGAAGGGCAGTCGGACTACCTGAATGTTCTCGTCCTCGTCGCCGTCGAGGCGGGAGACGCGCAGTCCGGTGGCCAGATAGGCATGCATGAATTCTGTGGCCCACCCGGGAGCGACCCAAAAGCTGGACAGATGGACCAGCTTGTCGGCGGTGTAGCCAATCTCTTCCTGCAACTCCCGCAGCACCGCCTCCTCGGAAACCTCGCCGTCCTCGACGCCGCCGGCGGGCACCTCGAGCAGGGGAGACCCAATCGGAGTCCGGAACTGGCGCACCAGAAGCACATTGCCGTCTTCGTCCACCGGCACGATGCACACGGCGTGAGAATGCTCAACGACCTCCCGCGTGGCGCTGTTGCCGTTGGGCATCTGAACGGTGTCCACCCGGACGTTGATTATCCTGCCCTCGTAGATGCGCTCGGAGCCGAGCGTTGTCTCAGTGAGTTGATCGTCTGTCATGTTTATTGACCCCGGATGCTGAAACCCAGTCGTCGGGTCAGCGTGCCAAAGAAGTAGCTGGGCGGATGTGACCGTAGGAAGCGCGCCTTGTGCGGACTCTGCTTCAACTGGACGCGGTCGCCCAGGTCTAAGGGGTAGTCCACGTAGCCGTCCACGCTCAGGATTGCCGGTTGGTAGCCCTCAAGGGTCAGGTTTACCTCGGAGGTGGACCGCAGCACTAAGGCGGCGCTGAGGCCCATATGGGCGGCCACCGTCTTCAACACCAAGGCGTCGGATTCGGGATCGAGGATCGGCCCCCCGACGGCCAGGTTGTAGCTGGTGCTGCCGGTTGCAGTGGACATGATCACGCCGTCGGCCCGAAACGTGGTCAAGGGAGCGCCGTCTATCACGCCGGCAACGGTCACCACCCGGGACACCGCCCCTCTGGTCAGCACCACGTCATTGAGGGCGTGGTAGGGGCCTTCGGAGCCCTTCCCGTTGGCCTTGAACACTGTGGCCTGCAACATGCTCCGTTCGTCGGTCCTGGGGCCGCCGTTTCCTCCATTGATGTAATAGGGCAGACGCGCCATCGCTTCGTCAACCTGCAACTCGGTCATGAAACCCAAGCGCCCCATGTTGATGCCCACGACGGGTATCCCGGCTGGTCCGGTGAAATTCACCGCCCTTAAGATGGTGCCATCACCACCCACCGTGATTACCAGATCGGTGTTTTCGGCCTTGGGCGTCAACGATCCAAGGTTTTCGGCGGGGGCCAGCCAGCTCTCCTGCGACAGGTTAAGGTCGTTGAGGATGGCGGTGCCCAGGTCCAAAGCCTCTGGCACCCGGGCGTTGTAGATGATGCCTACGTTTTTCATCTTCTTTATATTCGAAGCGTTTTAATTAGCCTGGCCGTAATTCGGGACTCTTTATTATGTAAACTATTCTATGCATCAGGCTCTGGGCAACGGGCCCTGATTGGGGACAGTTTAACCCAGACCGGCCTGCGGCGTGGGTTTAAACCAGCAGTGCCCGCACCGCTCCCCGGGCCGCCTCCATGACGAAGCCCGGCGCTACGCCGGTGAACAGCATGGCCGCTCCAGCCACCCCCAGGGCAAGCCAGGGGGCGGGAGGCGCGGTGATCTTGTCTTCGGAGGTTGCCGGCTGGGTGAACATCACCCGGATGATTCGGATGTAGTAGTAGGCCGAGACCACGCTGTTGATCACGCCCAGCAGGGCCAGCCAGGTGAGTCCGCTGTCCACCGCCGCGGTGAAGATGTACAACTTGGCGATGAAGATGCCGGTGGGCGGGACACCGATCAGGGCCAGCAACGCGAGCGCCAGCACGATCGCCAGCATGGGCGACCTGGTGACCAGTCCGGCGTAATCGCTGATCTGGTCGCTCTTGATCTTGGAGCTGATGATGGTCAGGGCGAAGAAGGCCGTAAGGTTGGCCGCCGCATACGCCGCCAGGTAGAACAGGACCGAGTCGGGACCGATGGCCGCGAACTCGGGTGCCCGGAACACGCCGTCGCCGGATTTCACGCCGGCCGCCACGCCCACCAGGATGTAGCCCGCGTGGGATATGGTGCTGTATCCGAACAAACGCCGGATGTTGCTCTGGCTGATGGCCACCAAGTTTCCAATGACCATTGAAGCCGCGGCGATCCCGGCGATGAGTATCCCCCAGTCCAGGGCGACATCGAAGAACCCGGTGAAGAACACCCGCAGCAACACGGCGAATCCCGCTGCCTTACTGGCCACCGACAGGAACCCAACCACTGGGATGGGGCCGCCCTCATAAACATCGGGCACCCACATCTGGAAAGGGGCCGCCGAAAGCTTGAATCCGAACCCGGCGATCATAAGGATGATGCCAACGAACAGGGCGTAGTTGCCAAAGGGCGTGTCGCCCGTTGCTTGGCCGATGGCAGCGGATATGTCGGCCAATTGGGTGCTGCCGGTGAAGGCAAACACCAACGCCATTCCGTAGAGCATCAGAGCCGAGCTTATGGCGCCGATGATCAGGAACTTCATGGCCGCTTCGCTGGATCTTTTGTTCAACAGGAAGGCGGTCATCGCGGCCAGCGGCAGAGTGGTCAACTCCAACGCGATATAGATGGTGATCAACTCGGTGGCCGCCGCCAATAGCATCATGCCGGTCGCCGAGAACAGTATCAGCCCGAAATATTCGCCCTGGAATCGCTCCATGTTCCGCACGTATTCGGTGGAGGCCAACGCCACCAGAGCCGCCGCTCCGATGACCAGGAAGTTGAAATACAGCGCGAACCGGTCAACGGACAAACTCCCCAGAAGGATGCTTGGTTCTTCACCGGAGAATGCCTCGGCGCCCCGCACCAGGTTGGCAGCCCCGCTCAGGTCGTAGAACTGGACCAGGCTCATCACAAAGGGCGCAACCAACGCCGCGAATGTCAGGTACGGCAGCAGGCCCTTCGCCCGGGCCGGCAACGCCAGGTCCAGCAAGATCACCAGAACGGCGGCCCCGGCCATGGCCAGATAGGGCGATATGACGTATAGATCGTGGACTGTCATTATCTGTTGATTACCCCATTAAGAACGTCAACCATGGGGGCCAGTCCCGAATCGAAGACGTCGGTCAAGAGCGACGGCCAGATGCCGATGCCGATGATGGTCACCACCATCAACGCCAGCGGCGCCGCCTCCACCAGGGAGGCATCGGTCAGGTCGGCGAATCGCTCCCGCCGCACGCCAAAGAAGGTCCGTTCCATCATCCAGAGGATGTAACCGGCGGCCAGCACGATGCCCAGCACCGCCAGCGCCGTGGGCCAGTCGTAGGCTTGGTAAGCGCCCAGGAAGACCAGCAACTCAGATACGAAACCGCTCAGCCCTGGCAGACCCAGCGAGGCCAACCCAGCTATCAGCATGGCCACCGCCACCACCGGCATCCGCCCGGCCAGCCCGCCAAGGTCCGGTATGTATCGCGTGTGGGTCTTCTCATAGACCAGGCCTACCGCCAGGAACAGCAGCCCGGTGATGGTGCCGTGGGTGAACAACTGCATGGCGGCGCCGCTCAGTCCGGTTACGGTCAGCGCGCCTTGGGATATCCCCACCGAGCCGATGCCCACCAGCACCAGGCCCATGTGGCTGACGCTGGAGTAGGCAATCAATCGTTTCAGGTCGGTCTGCCGCATGGTGATCACGGCGCCGTACAGCACGCTAACCACGCCCAAAGCCACCAACACCCAGGCGAACCGGTCGGTCTGGGTGGGGAACATGCCCACGTTGATGCGGAGCAGGCCGTAGCCGCCCATCTTTAGCAGCACGCCCGCCAGCATGACACTGGCCGCGGTGGGCGCGTCGGTGTGGGCATCGGGCAGCCAGGTGTGCACCGGCCAGGTGGGCAGCTTGATGGCGAACCCGGCGAAGAACAGCCAGAACAACCCCGGCAGGGGTATCAGCAGCCCGGCGGAGGTCAATATCGTGGCTTTGGTCGAAAGCTCCACCATATTGAACGTGCCCACGCCAGGAGTCAGGTAGACGGCGACGATGGCCACCAACATGAAGGCGCTGCCCAGGATGGTGAAGATCAGGAATTTCATGGCCGAGTATTCTTTGCGCCCACTGCCCCAAACCGAGATCAACATGAACATGGGGACTAGCTCCAATTCCCAGAACAGGAAGAAGAGCAGAAGGTCCATGGCGGTGAATACACCCATCACCGCGGTTTGCAGCACCAGCAGCCAAACGAAAAACTCTTTGACCCGCAGGCCGACATGCCAGGACGCCAGGATGGCGCACATCCCCAGCAGCCCGGTCAGCGCGACCAGAGGCGCGCTGAGGCCATCGACGGTCAGCAGGAATGCGGCATTCAGACCGCTGTCCGGTATCCAGGCGAATCGGTCGACGAACTGGAAACGGTCCGCTCCCGCGCTCCGGTCGAAGAGGGCGAATACGGCCAGCGACAACACCAGGTCGGCCAGACCGATCAAGACCGCGAAGTTCCGCACGTTCTTGTCGCCCTTGACCAGCAACAGCAATACCAATGCGCCCGCCGCAGGCAGGAACACCGTCGCCGTTAATAGTCCGTTGTATCCTTCGACCATTAAGTTAAATCCCTATGCCAGCAGCAGGGCCAAGATGATGGCCAAGATACCGAACGTTATGCCCGTGGCGTAAGCCTGCACCTGCCCGGTCTGGAATTTGCCCAAGGCCGTGCCGATGTTCCGGAAGAACCAACCGATCAGGTCCACCGTGCCGTCCACCAGATTTCGGTCCACCCAGTCCAGTGTGCCGGCGATGATCCGGAAGAAGCTCTTCCGCACCGCCACGTCTTCGTAGAGGGTATCGATGTAATACTTCTGTGCGGCCAGGGTATGCAACCGCCCTGCCTGCTCCAGCGGGTCAACCGCCTGGTCCCGGCGGCGCAGGTAGACGAACAGCGCCAGCCCGATGCCCGAGAGGGCCGCGGCGGTGGATACGGCGGCCATGGGCCAACTGAACTCCAACGTTGCCACATGACCGGCCTGACCCAACGCCTTGCCCAGCCCGTCGCCCAGGAACCCGGTGATCCAGTGCTTGGGTATGCCGATCTCTTCGTCCCACTGAGGGTTGCCCAGGTAGCCCAGGACCACCGCCGCGATTCCCAGCACGGCCATGGGCAGCACCATGCTGAAGGGCGACTCGCCCAGATGCACGCCACCGTGGGCGTCGTGGCTGGCCCCCGCGGGAGCCGTCTCGCCCTTATCTTCAAGCTCTTTTTCGATACCGCCCCGGAACTCGCCGTGGAAGGTCATGATGATCATCCGGATGGTGTAGAACGCCGTCGCCACCACACCGGCGATCAGCGCCGCGAAAGTGATCTTATTAACCCAGGTGTCTACCAGTCCCGTGCCGTCCCAGGCGCCAAGCAGGATCTCGTCCTTACTCCAGAACCCGGCCAGGGGAATGATGCCCACCAGGCTCAACCCCGCCACCAAGACCAGCACGTAGGTTACCGGCATGTGCTTTCGCAGTCCGCCCATGTAGCGCATGTCGAAGGTGCCCGTGGCGTGGTTAACGCTGCCGGCGCCCATGAATAGCAGCGCCTTGAACGCGGCGTGGGTCACCAGGTGGAAGATGGCCGGGGCGTACAGCCCCAGGCCCAACGCCGCCATCATGTAGCCCAATTGACTGATCGTCGAGTAAGCCATGACCCGCTTGATATCGTTCATCACCAGGCCCATGGACGCGGCAAAGATGGCGGTGAATGCGCCGACCAGGGCCACCACCGTCATCGCATCGATCGAATGTTGAAAGACCGGGAAGAACCGCGCCACCAGGAACACGCCGGCCGCGACCATGGTTGCCGCGTGAATCAGGGCGCTGACCGGGGTCGGACCTTCCATCGCGTCGGGCAGCCAGGCGTGGAGCGGGAACTGTCCCGACTTGCCCACCGCGCCGGCGAAGATGCCCAGGGCCAGCCAGGTCAAGACCGCGCCGCCCAGCAACGCTCCGGCGGCTGCCTCGGGTTGGGCCGCCTGCCAGATGTCCGGGATGTGGAAGGCGTTCAGTCCCGCCGCTGCAAAGTTATCGGCCTGGGTGAACAGGTAAAGGATGGCGATCAAGAATCCCACGTCGCCGATGCGGGTGATGATGAAGGCCTTCTTGGCTGCGGCCGCCGCGGATGGCCGCTCGTGCCAGAACCCGATCAGCAGGTACGACGACACACCCACCAACTCCCAGAAGACGTAGAGCTGGATGATGTTGGAGGCCAGCACCAGCCCCAGCATGGCGGCGGTGAACAGGGACATGTAGGCGTAGTAGCGGGCGAAACTTGGGTCGCCCTTCATGTAGCCCAGAGAGTAGATCTGCACCAGCAGACTTACGGAGGTGACCACCACCAGCATGACAGCGGTGAGCGGGTCAACAAGCAATCCCATATCAATGGTCGCGCTTCCGACCTCCAGCCATTCCAACGGCACGAATCGCAGGTCGTGGCCCTGGGCCACCGACCGCAGGGTCCAGATGGAGAAGCCCAATGCCGTGCCAAGCGCGGCAATGGTGGCGTAACCCGCGATCAGTGAATAGCGATTGAAGAACGGCCTGATCACCAATGCGATAAGCGCAAAGGAGCCCAAAGGCAGCAGGAAGATCGACCATATGACAGCTTGGCTAACCATCTAAAGGTTACTCAGCAACTCCCCGGTGAAGTTTCCATCTCTTGAGCCATATCCGTTGATTGACATCTACAGATTCTATCTATAACTTCCGGCTATAACTTCCGGCTATAATTTCCGGAGTATCTCTTCGGCGACGTGTTCCCGGCCCTTGGGCACGTAGATGTTGAACGGGACCTGCTCGGCCCAGTCCAAGATGTCGCCCTCCGGCAGGATGCGCGCCGGCAGGCCCTCTCCTTCGAGGACCTCCTTCCACATCTCGGCCAGCATCAAGTTTGGCGCTTTTTTGAATTCAACCCACATACGATTTCTCTTGAGGCTAATGCCTCGTTCCGTGCTTTAGTTCAGTGCTTTAGTTCAGTGCTTTAGCTCGGTGGCCTCGGTCAGGTCCACCGTTTCGTTGGTCCGGTACATGGCAAACACGATGCCCAAGCCAAGGGCAATCTCGGCGGCGGCCACCGTGATGATGAACACGGCGAAAACCTGCCCGGTGAGCACGGAGCTTATGTCGTCATGCAGCGCCGCCGGAGCCAGGTATTTGGAGATGGCCACCAGCGTTACGTTGACCCCGTTGAACATCAGCTCGATAGACATCAGCACCGCCAGCACGTTACGCCGCGCCAGAGAGCCGTAGAGCCCGATGCAGAACAATATCGCCGAGACGATCAGAAAGGCTTCAAACGACATCTACCGCTAGCCCCTCCTCGATCCCGGACTGGGCCGCACCAGCGCCAGCGCGCCGATCAGCGCCGCCAGCAGCAGCACCGAAACGGCCTCGAAGGGCAGCACGAAATCGCCGATCAGCAGGTCGGCCAACCCAGCTTTTTGCACCTCTGGCTGGTCTTCAACGGCCACGCCCGACTCGGTCAGCAAGTCGCCGGTCAAAGTTGTCACCGCGCCGGTCTGCACCAGGTCCACCCGCTCCTGCTGCTCGGCGGGCAGGAAGTTCCACTCGGTATCCACCGCTACGGTGACAAGGGTGGCCAGCAGCAACGTGGCGAAAACAACCGCCGGGATCTGTAGCCGGTTCGGCAGGTTGCCATGTTTGACGTCGCGGGTCAGCATGACGGCGAAGATGATCAGGATGGCGATGGCGCCCACGTAGATCAGCACCTGGACCACCGCCAGGAACTCGGCGCTGAGCAGGATGAAGAACCCGGCCACGGCGACGAAAACCACCGCCAGCAGCAGGGCGGCGCGGAACAGGTCCGGCACCAGCACCACGCCCAAGGCGGCGCCCACGGCCATCACGGACAATATCCAGAAGACTATGTCCTGGAACAGCATCTACTCGGCGTCCCCTGCGGGAGCCGGCCCGTCGGTTGCCTTCGGCTCGGGCACGCTGTCTTCCACGAATGACGAGTCCACCCGCGGCCCGTCGGCCAGCAGGTCTGATGGCACGGGCCGGGCGATCTTCATGCCGGCCTTCTCCCTCTCGTGCCACTGCCAAGACTCGCGGCCAACCTCCTGCCAATCCAGCGGACGGCCTCCCTGGGGGTCGTAGCCGGCGTCCTCAAGTTGGGGCCGGAAGAATGCGCTGGGGCGTTTGTCGGCGTTGCGCAGTTGGTCGATGTCGATGACCATCCCCTTCCGGGAATATTGGCCCTGCTCGAAACCGCTGCCCATGAACAGCGCGTCATAAGGACAGGCCTCCACGCACAACCCGCAGAACATACAGCGTTCTATCGAGATGTCGAACAGCTCCAACTTGTACTTGTCGCCCTGGGCCGGAGCGGTCTCGCTGGGCGTGGTGACGATCTTGATGATGCCCAGCGGGCAGTACTTGGCGCACGACGCGCACCCGGTGCAGCGCTCCTCGTACCAGACGAACTCCTCGCCCCGGAACCGGGGGTGCTGTTTCAGCCGTTCTTCGGGATACTGGACGGTGAACGGTTTCTTGGTCAGGTTCTTGAGTGTTACCAACAGGCCCTTCGCCATGGCGATGCCGTACATATCAACCAACCTCCGGAGAGGACAGACTAGCCGCGGTGAGGGATTTCGCCGGGCGGACCTTATCTTGGATCAGGGTCCCAAAGGTCAGCAGGCAGGCGAAGGCGACGCCAAAGTTTATGCCGGCCATGAGCCACAGATCGTTGGTGGTCAGCATCCCGGCGTCGTTACGCAGGAAGTAGACCTCGAGCGCGGTGGCAAACAGGTTGATGATGCTGAGAGGCAGCAGGAACTTCCAGGCGAAGGCCAAGAGCTGGTCGATGCGCAGCCGAGGGAACGTGGCCCGGACCCAACTGAAGATGAAGGCCAATACCCCGATCTTCAGCAGGAACCAAGCCCAGCCCAGGTAGTCGGAGAATGGGCCGGACCAGCCGCTCAGGAACAAAGTGACCATCACGGCCGAGGAAGTCAGGACCGCGCCAAACTCGGTGGCCTGGATCAGGGCGAATTTAACCCCGCTGTATTCGATGTGGTAACCGGCGATGATCTCCGACTCGGCCTCGGCCAGGTCGAAGGGCGTGCGGTTCAGTTCCGCCGATGTACCGGCCAGAAACACGAAGAATGCCATGGGCTGCACCAACAGGAAGGGCACAGTCTGGGCGGAGACGATATCATCCAGCGCCATGGACCCGGCCACCAGCACCACGCCTAGCAGCGACATCACCACCGGCACTTCGTAGCTGATCAGCACTGCCACGCCCCGGGACGCGCCGAACAGGGCGTAGCGGTTGTCGGAAGCCCAACCGGCCATGAAGATGGCGATGGACGTGATGGAGGTTACGGCCAGGACGTACAGCACTCCCACGTTCAGGTTGGCCAGGGCCGTGTCCTTGGCGAACGGCACCACGGCCATCATCAGCACCACCGGGGCCATCATGGCCACCGGCACGATGGTGAAGACGATGCGGTCGGCGCCTCTTGGGACCAGGTCTTCTTTGAACAGCAACTTGAACAGGTCCGCCATGGGCTGGAGGGCGCCGAATGGTCCCCAGCGATTGGGTCCCACCCGGTTTTGGAACCGGCCGATGAGCCGCCGCTCCAACCACGAGAAACCGCCAGCGCCCAGCAGAACGCCGTTCACCAGCAGCAGCATGATCGCGATGCCGGCAACGGCATAGGACAGCCCACAGGGCAGCAACTGGCCAACCCACTCGTATATCACCCGGAACAAGAGGGTATCGTGCAGTATGTTGTCTGGGGCTAAAACGCAGTCCATCAGACCACTTCATCCATCAGAAAGAAAAGGTTACGCAGCGTGAAGGCGGGTAGAACGTGAACGCGGTTCATCGGTCGACTTCGCCCAGGTTGATGTCGAGACTGCCCAGGGTCACGATCATGTCCGCCAATCGCCAGCCCACCAGCAGATGTTCAATGACCGTCAGATTCATCAGCGAAGGGGAGCGTATCTTGCACCGGTAGGGACTGATCCCGCCGTCCGACACAAGATAGAAGCCCAGCTCTCCCTTGGACGCCTCCACGCGCCCGTAGGCCTCGGCCCCAGGCTCGGGCCGAAGAACCAAGGGGACGTCCGCACGGGTTGGTCCCGGCTCGATCTGCTGGATGCACTGCCGCACTATGCGGATGCTTTGGTGAATCTCTTGAATGCGCACCCAGAAGCGGTCGTAGTTGTCGCCTCCGGTGGCCACCGGCACGTCGAACTCCATCCGGTCGTAGGCGTCGTAGGGGGCCATTTTGCGCCAGTCCCAACCCAACCCGCTCGCCCGGAGCGTGGGCCCGCTGACCGAACCGTTTATCGCCACATCCAGCGGCAGCAGGCTAACCCCGCGCGTCCGGACCATCACGATCTCGTTCTCCAGCACCAGTTGTTCCAGCTCCTGGAACTCGGAATGGAAGTCGGCTAGGAACTGGTCCAGGGCCGGCCAGAAGTCTTCCGGGGCGTCGAAGAACACTCCGCCGGGCCGCGAGTAGCTCAGGGTGATACGCGCTCCGCAGAGCATCTCAAACAGGTCCAGTATCTTCTCCCGCGACCGGAAGGCGTACATCAGGGGCGTGCCCAGGGTGCCCAGGTCTTGCAGGAAGAAGCCGATGCCCATCAGGTGGCTGGCCACCCGCTGCAGTTCGGCGGTCAGGGTCCTCAGATACTTGGCCCGCTGCGGCACTTCCAAGCCCATCAGTTGTTCAACCGCCAGGCAATAGGCCTGATTGTTGATCATGGACGAGACGTAGTCCAGCCGGTCGGTTAGGGTGACGATCTGAGTGTAATTGCGTTCTTCGGCCAGCTTCTCGGTGCCCCGGTGCAGGTACCCGAAGATGGGCTCAACCTCGATGATCTCCTCGCCGTCAAAGGTAACGCGCAGCCGGAACACCCCGTGGGTGCTGGGGTGCTGGGGTCCGATATTTACCGTCATTGGCTCGGTTCGGATTGACATGGGCTACGCCTGGCCTCGAGATTGGGAGGCTACCGACAACCAAGGTACGCAGAGATACGGAAATCCCCCGTCGACCCCCATTTTACAAAGGGAGGTTGGGTGAATCTCCCCAGGCCGAGCCAACGCGGCGAAATCAGGCACTACAGGTAGTCCTTTCGCAGCGGGTGGCCGTCAAAACCTTCCCACAACATTATCCGTTTCAGGTTGGGGTGCCCTTCGAAGCGGATACCCATCAGGTCCCAGATCTCCCGCTCCTGGAAATCGGCCCCCCGCCACAGGTGGTAGACCGTTGGCAATGCCAACTCATAGCGGCCGTCCAGCCGGGTTTTCATGAGAGCGGTGTGGCGTTTGCTGAACGAGGTAAGGTGGTAGACAACGTCGAAATGGCTGATGTAATCAACCGCCGATATGGAGCTCAGGAAATTGAAATCCAGTCCGGCGTCCGATCTCAGGAAAGCGGCGACATCGGCGATTTTCGGAGCGTTGACCCAAAGCGCGCCGTCATCCGGTCTATCCGGGGCAAGCGACTCAGGTAGTGCGCCGCCGACCTTCTCAGCCAGTTCAACCACGCCAAGCTGTTGAACGGCCATCTAGGCGTTGTCCGATCTCGAGCCCTTGCCAAAAAAGGGCAGGTTGGGGCCGCCGGGCAGATTGCGGGATTTCTTGATCTTCTCGTGAAGCTCCATGATGCCGTAGAGCAGCGCGTCGGGGCGTGGCGGGCATCCCGGAACGTATACATCCACCGGGATGATGTGGTCCACGCCGGGCACCACGCTGTAAGAGCCGTAATAGGGGCCGCCGCTGGTGGCGCAGACGCCCATGGAGATAACCCATTTGGGCTCGGCCATCTGGTCGTAGATGCGCTTGATGGCCGGGGCCATCTTCCAGGTCACCGTGCCGGCCACGATCATCAGGTCGGCCTGCCGGGGCGAGGCACGAAATGCCTCCATGCCGAAACGGGCGATGTCGAAGCGGCCCATGGCGCTGGCGATCATCTCGAAGGCGCAGCAGGCCAGTCCGAAGGTCACGGGCCACAGGGCCGACTTCCGGCTCCAGTTGACCAGGGCGTCCACCGATGTGACCATCAGGCTATCCTTCAGGTCTCCGGGCACGTCGATGACCGGCTCGGCCAAAGGCTCGATGGAGGCGTCCTTCAGGTCTTGGACCAACGAACCTTCGTGCCGGTCCAGGTCCCAGGTGCGGGAGCGCAGGGGGCCGCCCTCTTGTGAGATATCCAATGCCATCAGCGCTGCCTATGCCCAGTCCAAATCGTTCTTGCGCCAGGCGTAGGCCAGGCCCACGGCCAGGATGCCGACAAAGACCGCCATCTCGATCAGCGCGAACAACTCAAGTTGCAGGAACTTGGTCGCCCACGGATAGAGGAACACAACCTCAACGTCGAAGATGACGAACAGGATGGCGAACATGTAGTAGCGGAAGTTGAACAACTCCCAGCGTCCGCCGATGGACTCAACACCGCACTCATAGGTGTCCAGCTTAACTTCGGTTGGATTGTTGGGCCGCAGCCCGATCCTGGACGCCATCCATGACATCGTCAACATGCCCACAGGCACGGCGACAGCCACCACCATGAATATGGCGATGAGCCCGTATTGCCGGAAATAGTCGTCTAACATGGCCGATTCTTACTCGAGCATCTACTAGGGCAGGACTAACACAGCCGCAGACCGGCCCCTGAATCGTCCAGATTATAGCAGAGAGACCTCGGCCTTTACAGGCAAAACCCTGTTGGACTGTGGCCGGGTATCGGGGCAATGGGCACGTCTTTTCCCCGGCCTGGCTGGCTGGTACCATGAATCCACGCCCAAACTGGCCGCAAACCGGGCCCCAACCGGGCGTACAGCCACAGTAACGCGGCACGTTTGGGAACACGGCACGATCGGGAGAAGTTTTGACCACAGCCCAAGGACCCTTGGCCGGCCTGAAAGTCCTAGACCTTTCCATCATCGTCGCCGGCGGCACCGCCAGCAGTCTGCTGGCCGACTTTGGGGCCGAAGTTGTCAAAGTCGAGCGGCCCGGCAACGGCGACCCGCTGCGAAACTGGGGCCCCTTCGCCAACGGCGTATCCCTATGGTGGAAGGTCCACTCGCGCAACAAGAAGTCCATCACCCTGAACCTGGGCACGCCGGAAGGCCAGACGCTGCTCAAGCAACTGGCGGCCCAGGCCGACGTTTTGATCGAGGGATTCAGGCCCGGCGCAATGGAGAAATGGGGGCTGGGCCCCGACGAACTCCAAGCCGTGAACCCCAAGCTGGTGATGCTGCGTTACTCGGGATTCGGACAAACTGGCCCCTACAAGGACCGGCCCGGCTTCGGCACCATCGCCGAGTGCATGAGCGGCTACGTAGGCATGACCGGGTTCCCCGACTCCCCTCCCGTGCTGCCGCCGGTGCCTCTGGCCGACGAGATCGCCGGGGTGTTCGGCGCCATGGCCGGTATGATGGCCCTCTACCACCGGGACGCCTCTGGTAGCCCCGACGCCAAGGGACAGGTGGTCGATGTGAGCCTCTTCGAGCCGCTTTTCCGGCTGTGCATCCCCCATATCACCATGTTCGACATGCTGGGCATCAACCGGGAACGGGTGGGCAACGACTTCCCCGACGCCGCGCCGCGCAGTTTATATAAAACGGCTGATGACCGCTGGCTGGGCCTGTCCGCCACCTCCCAGAGCACCTTTGAGAATCTGGCCAAGGCGATGGGGATGCCCGAGTTGATCGACCGGCCCGAGTTCCGGGACAACGCCGCCAGGTTGGAGAACCGGGACGCCCTGAACGTGGAACTGGAGGGCTGGCTGGGTCAGCGTGATCTGAACGAGACCTTGGACCAGTTGATCCCCGCTGGGGGCGTGGTCGGCCCCGTCTACGACGCCGCCCAGATCATGGAGGACCCCCACTACCAAGCCCGCGAGGACATCATCGACATCGACGACCCCGAACTGGGCCGGACCAAGATGCTGGGCGTGGTCCCCAAGTTCAGCGAAACGCCCGGCGCCGTGCAGCACGCCGGCCCCACCGTGGGCGAGCATAACAGCCACATCTACGGCTCATGGCTCGGCTTGGACGAGGGCGACCTTGCGGAGATGACCGGGCAGGGGACGATCTAAGATGGCCTACGCCCAGCCCGCCCACCTCCTCATCGCCACGGGCAACCCTGGCAAGATGCGGGAGTACGCCGACCTGCTCAGCGGCCTTCCCTTCCAGTTGGTCTCCCTGCGGGACCTGGGCATCACCCATGAGGTGAACGAGACCGGAGATACCTTTGAGGAGAACGCCTGGCTCAAGGCGTCGGAATACGCGGCGATCTCCGGGTTGCTGACACTGGCCGACGACTCGGGACTGGAGGTGGATGCTCTCTCGGGTGCGCCTGGAGTGCGCTCGGCCCGCTACGGCGGGGATGCCTGCGCCAGCGACCAGGACCGGGTCGCCTTACTGCTAAAGAACCTTGAGGGCGTGCCCTGGGAACAGCGGGGGGCGAGGTTTCGGTGTGTGATTGCTGTCGCCAGGCTGAGCCTGGACCCGGATACCGCCGGCGGGACCAAACAAGACTTGAGCGACGGCGCGGCCTCCCCATTTCGTGAAGGGGGACGGGAAGGGGATCTCGACGCCTCGCCGCTGGAAACTTCCACGGAACCACCCGCTCTCGTCGCCCAGACTGAGGGTTCGGTGGCCGGAATGATACAATATACCCCTATGGGGGATGATGGTTTTGGCTATGACCCGGTGTTCTATCTCCCAGCCTTCGACAAGACCTTCGCCCAGCTTCCGCTGGCCGATAAAAATAAGCTCAGTCACCGCGCTTTGGCCGCACAAAAAGCGGTGGAACTCCTGAGAAATCTGAACCCTGAAAGCAGATAGCTCAAGTATGCTTACTGACAAATTCGGCAGGCCCATGCGTGACCTGCGGATCTCCGTTACCGACCGGTGCAACTTCCGGTGTCCTTACTGCATGCCCGCCGAGATCTACGGCGAGGCCTATGAATTCCTGCCCAGGGAAGACATCCTCACCTTCGAGGAATTGACCCGGCTGGTGGCATTATTCGCGGAGCATGGCGTCACCAAGCTGCGGATAACCGGCGGCGAGCCCCTGCTTCGGAACGAACTGCCCCAACTGCTGGGCATGCTGGGCGCCATCGACGGCATCGAAGACCTGACCCTCACCACCAACGGCTATCTGCTGGCCCAGTTCGCCCAACAGTTGAAGGACTCGGGACTGGGGCGCATCACAGTCAGTCTGGACAGCCTGGACGACGACGTGTTCAAGGCCATGAACGGCCGTGGGTTCGCGCCGGGGCGTGTCCTCGACGCCATCCAGACCGCCGCCGATGTCGGCCTCTCGCCCATCAAGATTAACTGCGTGGTCCAGAAGGGCGTCAACGACCACACCATCGTCGACCTGGCCCGGCACTTCAAGGGCACCGGCCATATAGTCCGCTATATCGAGTACATGGATGTGGGCAACCGCAACGGCTGGCGCTCGGAACACGTGGTTCCCGCCGCCGAGATCATCGCCAAGATCGACGCTGAAATGCCCTTGGAACCGGTCGAAAGCAACTACAGGGGCGAGGTAGCCCGCAGATATCGTTATAGGGACGGCAGCGGGGAGATCGGCGTCATCGCGTCGGTGACCATGCCCTTCTGCGGCGACTGCACCAGGGTGCGGCTGTCCACCGATGGCCGGATCTTCACCTGCCTTTTCGCCAGCGAAGGCGTGAGCCTGAGGGACCCGCTGAGGGCCGGCGCCACCGACGACGAACTAAGAGCGTTGATCAGCAGCGTCTGGACCGGGCGCTCAGACCGGTATTCTGAGGTGCGGGCCGCGTCACCCAACGAACCGGGCGCGCCAAGAAAGATAGAGATGTACCAGATAGGCGGGTAGGGAGGAGGACTCAGCATCCGGCGATCGGCGGTCCGCACTCAGGAAGACCGAGAGCCGATGAATGAAGGCTGATAGCTATCTATGGATATAGTCATTCACACCGACGGCGCATGCAAGGGCAATCCTGGCCGGGGCGGCTGGGGCGCGGTCATCCAGCAGAACGGCACCCAGAAGATCATCTCCGGCGGCGAACCCAAAACCACCAACAACCGCATGGAGATGACGGCCGTGATCAAGGGACTGGAGGCGGTGGACCCGTCGGCCAAGGTCCTGGTTAGCTCTGACAGCACCTATGTGGTTAACACCATGACCAAGGGCTGGAAGCGCAAGGCCAACCACGACCTGTGGGAGCAGATGGACCGCCTGGTCAAGGACCGCGACGTCTCTTGGCGCTGGGTGCGAGGCCATAACGGCGACCCCGGGAACGAGCTGGCCGACGCCGCGGCCACCAAAGAAGCGGGCACCGCCCGTTAGCCAGAGCGGGCACCGCCCGTTAGTTAGCCTGAAGGCCGACCCTGAAACCCCTCCCCAAGGAGCAACGCAACGTTATGTCCACCACCGACAAGAACCCCGGTCTTCACCTAACCCACCTGGACGAGCAGGGACGGGCCAAGATGGTGGATGTGGGCGATAAGGACATCACCACCCGCGTCGCCGTGGCCAGGGGTCACGTGTCCATCCAGCCGGAGACGGCGCGCCTGATCCGGGAAGGGCTGATGAAGAAGGGCGACGTGCTGACCATCGCCCAGTTGGCCGGCATCATGGGCGCCAAGAAGACCTCAGAACTCATCCCGCTGTGCCATCCGCTGCCCCTAGACCGGGTGGACGTGGACCTGGAACTGGACGAAGCGCAAGGCAGGATCAACGTAACCGCCACCGCGAGCACCACCGCCCGCACCGGGGTGGAGATGGAGGCCCTGACCGCAGTCTCAGTGGCGTCCCTCACCCTCTACGACATGTGCAAGTCGGTTGACCGTGGCATGCGCATCGAGGCCATCCGCCTGGTACAGAAATCCGGCGGCCGCAGCGGCGACATCAACCTTGAGGGCGGCTAGCCTCCTCAGGGATTTCGGCGGGCCGATGGCGGTTGGGGCAGGAACAACGCCCCCGTCTCCGGCCTGACCATTAATGCATCCGAAGCGCACCCTTCCCGTTCATGTCCGCACGTCCCGCTCATGTCCGCCCGTCCCGTTCATGGTGAGTCCGTCGAACCACACCGGTCTCGGTCAAACGGTCGCCTCAGCCCCCTAACCGATCAGCCCCGGCGGTCGATCTCTGCCTGAAGCAATCGCACCGCCACCGTGGCGTAGGCGATGTACTGCTCGGGGGGCAGGTCCAACTCGGTGAACCGCTCCACCTGGTCGATGTCGTTTGGGCCATCCGGGCCGGGGATCATCTTCAGGTCTAGTTCCGATATCTCACCGTCGGCCAACACCACCACGCAGCCCAATTCGGGCGGCGGCTGAAAACCGGAGCCGGACGGCAGTTCAAGCTCGATGGCCTGGAGCGTGCTCATGCCAAAGAACGCTGGGAACGGCCGCAGCCTAGAGGCCAACTCAACCACGGTGGTCCTTAGGCGTTCGGCAGTCTCACGCGAATGCTCCTCCGGAGACGGTTGATTGGGCTGTGGTCCTTCTGAAGCAGTCATTATTCGGTGATTCTAAACCGCCAGATGGCCCCAATGCCAATTGACACTGTCAAATGACCGCCTTTACCATTGAAGGGTTGGGGTTCGTCGTCCAGATTGGCCTCAAGCCAGAGTTCACCCAGGCGGCTGGCCGGGTGCTCTTTAGGTGGCACCGTAGCTCAGTGGTTAGAGCGGGCGCTTCATAAGCGCTAGGTCACTGGTTCGAACCCAGTCGGTGCCACCACCCATCGCATCCTACAAGCTGTCGCCGCGGCAACTTTGATGCCGTAGACCACCTTACTTTTCATCTTGCTGCTGGGAAAGTGGTTGCTCTGGGGCGCTGCTCATCCACGACACGCTATTTCCACATAGGGGAAATTTTGAGTTTTGTAATCACCAAACCCTGTATCGGCGTTAAAGACGCCTCCTGCGTCGAGGTCTGTCCGGTACGCTGCATCTCCAGCGCAGACGACGAGGAGATGTATTACATCGACCCGGGAACATGTATCAACTGCTCTTACTGTGAGCCGGTGTGCCCGGTGAACGCCATATTCGACGAGTACCAGATGCCCTCCGATCAACGTGAGTTCCTCCGGAAGAACCGCGAGTTCTACACGAAGCGCCCCTAGCCGCGCCGAGACCGGTAGGCCACCCTGGCTTTCCAAGTCTCGGTAGCCGGTAAACGGGGCTAGACTTGCGACCTGGCTGATCCCTGGGCGCTATCAAGACCTGGATCGAGCCGACAGTAACCGGATTACTTCGTCTCCAAATACCAGGTAGGCCCCGCCCGGCGGCGCGGTATACAATTGGCGGACGGACAGACCGGACCACCGGACTGCCGTCCGTTTTTCTTTGTCACCGGGGTACGGGCCACCGGAATCTGGTTGAAGGACCCTCCACCCGGAAGGGCGACCATCAAAGGGCTGCCACCTCATCGGCTTCTCCGTTGACGGCCTGGACCACTCCGGACCCCACATCCCGATTTCCGAGGAAAGACACTGATGCCCGCAACCAAGCGAATCGGCGCGCTAGTGCCGGCCACAAATCCGGTGGTGGAGCCAGATTTCTACCGGGTCCTGCCCCCTGAGATCACCGTTCACTTCGAGCGTATGTTCAACGGCGACTGGGGCTCCCAACCCAAGGCATCGGAAGACACCGGGCACCAGGTCTCCATATCCAGCGAGGAGGCGGCCACGGTTGACACCGCCCTCTTCGGTTTCGACGCCGACAAGATGAACGAGGATGTCAGCCGGGGCGCTCGTTCTCTATCCAACATCAAGCCCGACATATTGGTCTATGCCTGCACCTCGGGCACCTACCACAAAGGCTACATCCAGTTCGATCAAGAGATGTCCCAGAAGATGCAACTGGCCAGCGGCGTCGAGTCCATCACCGCCGTGGGTTCCTGCATCGAGGCGTTCAAGTTCATGGGCTCCAAGCGTCTCAGCATCGCCGGACCGTACCGCCATTTCCACCTGCGCCACCGGCTCAAGCCCCTGCTTGAGGAGGCCGGCTTCGAGGTTTTGAGCGCCGATGGCGAGCCTTGGATGCAGGACTCCATGAACCCGCTGGAGATCGAGGAAGAAACGGTGGAGACCATCGTCAATTTTGTGCCCACGGTGGTCAGAGACGAAGCCGACACCATCTTCCTGCCCGGAACGGCGTGGCGCGGACTGGATGCGGTGGAACCCCTGGAGCAGAAGCTGGGCAAGACCGTGATCTCGGTCAACCAGGCAACCATCTGGCTGGCGTTGCGGCGCATCGGCTGGACACAGCCTATCCAGGGGTTCGGCAGCCTGCTAAGAAACCTGGGCTAAGGGGTCCGGCGCGGGCTACCGCCCGTACACCGCTTGCCGAGAGGAGACCGGAGCATCCGGCTTGCGGGTCATCAAGAAAAAGACCCCGGCCAGCAGATAAACGGGCAGGAATGAGACCAGCACCACCGTATAGCCGCCGGTGTGGTCGAAGATCACACCAGCATATACCGGCGTGACCAGCATACCGATGTTGAACGCCACACTGATCAGACCCATCAGCGTGGCAAAACTGGTCCGCCCGAAGAAATTCCCCAGCGACACCCAGTTCAGCGAACTGGTCCCCTGCTCTACCGCCATCAATGCAACGAACAGGTAGACCGCGATATTTCCGTCCAAGAGCAGCATCGCCACCACCGCCAGAGCCGCCGACGCCATGCCCCCGCCCATCATCGGCTGCAGCGGGAACTTGTCTCCCAGGAACCCCACGAATAGCCGCAGTGGGATGGACAGCAGGAACATCAGTGAGAACATCAGCCCGGCCATCTCGGGTGACATGCCCTTCCAGACGAACATCTCCACTGAATGCAGCGATATGGTGCCCCAAAGGCTGATCCGCAGCACCGAGCCAGTGAACAGTATCCAGTAGGACTTGGTCCGGAGGGCCTGCTTGACAGTGAAGTCCACTATGACCGGCTGTTCGTCAGCTTTCCCTTCCTCGGGGAAAGGCAGGTCGGCGCCGATACCCATCCGCTCCGGCGAGTGCCGCACCAGCGACGCCAACGGAATCACGATGAGGCCCATGAATATCCCGGAGTAAAGCATCACGTCGCGCCAGCCGATGGTGCTGACGCCGATGGTGATCAATGGCAGGATAGCGGCCCCGCCCGAGGAGAACCCGGTGATGCAGATGGACATGGCCAGGGAACGGCGGCGGATGAACCACCGGTTGACCGCGCTGATCAACACCTGGCCCAGACCGGAGCTTTTTCCCACCCCCACAACCCCGACGAAAACCGCGATGAACAGCAGATAATTGTGCACCCAATGGAGGGCGATAAAACCGCTGCTCGCCAGCAACCCCCCGAAGATGATCATGGGCCGTGACCCAAACCGGTCCACCAGCCTTCCGACGACCGGTCCGGCGATGCTGCCTTCAGCCCGGACCAAGCTGAAGATCAACGAGGTTTGGGCGCTGTTCAGTCCCAGATCCCTTTGTATGGGACCAAAAAATATACCGCTGCTGTTGGAGAATATCCCGCCCGAAAGCGTGCCCAACAGGAACGTGGAAGCCAGCACCCACCAGCCGTAATAAGCGTTTTTGACCCTGCGTGGCAGCGGCATTTGGTTCAACATGGTTCAGTTATCGTGGCGGGCAGGTATCATGGCGCGCGGGTTCCCTGGGCTATAGTTGGTCGAAATCATCCGGTGCGGCAGGATTGGCAGTCTTGAAAGTATAACTCTAAACCAGACGCCGATCATTTGCCCTGCCAGACCGGAGGTCTTTTTTCGGCAAATGCCTTGGGGCCTTCGGCGGCATCTTCCGAACTGAGCACGCGGTGGCCGACCGACGCCGTGAGGTGCATGGATTCTTCCAAACCGTAGCGCCGCCAGAACTGGGCGACGGCCTTGGTGCCCTCCACGGCCAGAGGCGCGTTGGCCCCGATCATCTCGGCGATGGCAACCGCCCTTGGCATGAGTTTATCCGGCTCCAGCACCTCGTGCACAAATCCCAACCGGTGGGCGTCTTCCACGCTCAGAGTGTCTCCGGTGAGCATCAGGTACACGGCTTCGTTATAGGGCATCACCCGCGAGAGGTTGTTGATGGCGTAGTTGGCCAGGATACCCCGTTTTACTTCGAACAGGCCGAAGTACGCCTGGGTTGATGCGATTCGGATGTCGCAGTCGGCGGCCCGCTCCATACCTGCGCCAATGGCCAGGCCGTTGACCGCCGCGATGATCGGCTTGGGATTCCGGCCGAAGGGTTGGTTGCCCCGGTAGCCTTCGATGCGCTGTTCTTCGGTCAACGCCGCCCGTGATCCCGACTGGGTAGACATCTCTTTCAGGTCGGCCCCGGCGGAGAAAGCCCGGCCCTCCCCCGTCACGATTCCAACCCTCATCTCCGGGTCGGCGGCGAACTCGTCCAGCGCCTCCCGCAGTTCCTGGCGCATGGTCAGGCCCTGGGCGTTCAGCCGGCCGGGCCGGTCCATGGTGAAGATGGCGTAGTGGCCATCGGTGAATCTCTCATATCTCAGGTCCGGCATGTTGGTACTCCAGGTTCGTATTCATCGGTCGCTGCCTGGCTATGCCCCAGAGGCGGCAACATGGTCTCTCGGCACCGGGCCCGCTGGCATCTTCCGTGGCAACCAAGTGTACACAATTTATCTAATCCGCTTTGGTTCGGGCTGGAGAGGCTACCAAGTCTTACAGGCGAGCAGCTACGGCAGCCTCAAAGGCCAATGTTTCGAGCTGCCATGGTGTAGGAGGAGGAAGAATTTAACCGAGTACTGTTTAACCGAGTACTAGGGGAAGGGGAAATCTAGAAGCATTGTCTAGGGCGTGTTGACATTTTGTACAGATTTTAAAATTTGTATAAAATACAGGTATGCTTACAGAAGAGTTTCACCCCGATCAATGGCCT
>MUCI01000004.1 GCA_002816575.1 SAR202 cluster bacterium Casp-Chloro-G2
CCTCTGCCGCGCCAGTCTCCAGACTGGCGCGGCCCGGTCTTCATCACGATCTTAAATAGCCGCACATCCTCGGTTTAATTCCCCATCGTCTGACACTCCCCGGTCGAAGACCTCCTGTTTGACGCCAATTCGGACCGCATATGGTGACGAATGACGTTCATGGAATCCAGTAAATTGGCATGACAACGTCGGCTTGACCCTGATTGTGCCCTGTCAGAGAATTGATTCAGCCGCATTTTGGACTTCTCCATTCATCAAGCCCTGGTTGTAGTCTTGGTTGCCTCGCTCGCTTGATCTGGTGGCAGCGGCATTCAGATCGGTGCCCCGGACCGGAATCGCGACGCCCGCATCATAGTGATCAGAATGGTTATCGGAAGCTGAAACGATCGTGACCACCCCGGACCCGGCCTCCATGCCAAAGGACGATTCGTAAGTCCGAATGCGGTTGATACACGTAAGAACAATCATAGGGGAACAAACCCAACGCCGAAGGGCGTGGAACACCTCAAGAATTAACGAATTCAGTAAAAATATCTTTATTTTATTAAGTAACACGATTATCTCACGCAACAAATACAGTAACGAAACAAAACAACATTGACGAAATCGGCCACTTGGGTATAATATAGATAACATCAATTTGAGGCGAAATAATTATGGCTCAACAAACCACCCTAGCACCCAAAACTGAAGAACAAACCACCGACGCTGCGGCCGTCGCCGTGTGCCGGCACCACTGGGTTATCCAACCCGCCGACGGTCCGGTCAGCAACGGCTCATGTCAGGTCTGCGGCGAGACGCGCGAATTCAAGAACTACGTCGAGTCCGCAACTTGGGGCGACAGCCGCGCCAGCAAGGCCAGTGGGGCTTCCGCCACCGCCGAGTCGACCTCGGATGACGATGAGATAGCGGGCAATGATGGGGAAGACGATGGCGCGGCCCCCGGTGATGACGACGCCGGCATGGAGTCTGTGGCCTAAGCGGCGACCACAACCGCACTCTGGAACTTATAGATGGCTCTATCGGCCGGTCCCTCCACATTGGTAGGGGTCGGCCGATAGCTTTTTGTGGGAACTTGCGGTCTGGGCACAAACCTGGTTTCACCAAACACAGGGGCGTCGCAGGGAGTCGATAAGTCAACCGGAAATCTGGGGATAAACTGCGGATTCGGCGGCTCGTTCCCGATGAACAGGGGTTATAATAGCCAATGCCACGGAACGGGGAACGGCTGGATCTGTTGCCCTGTCTTGGCGTTATGCGCACCGGAGTGTGATGAGCACCGGACCGGCGCATCTTGTGGGGAGGCCGAGGGGATCAGTGTTCACGCACCTTCACGTTCACACCGAATACAGCATGCTGGACGGCATCAGCCGGATTCCCAACCTGGTGGCGCGCACCAAGGAACTGGGGATGGATGCCCTGGCCATCACCGATCATGGCACTTTTTACGGCGTGGTCGACTTCTACTCGGCGTGTAAAGACGTGGGCATCAAGCCGATCATCGGCTGTGAAGTATACGTTGCCCACAACAGTCGCTTCGACAAAGACCCCTCAGAGCGCAGCCCCAACCATCTGGTCCTGCTGGCCCGGGACAACACCGGCTACCGCAACCTGATGCAGTTGGTCACCAAGGCCCACGTTGACGGATTCCACTACCGCCCCCGTATCGACAAGGGTCTTCTCGAGGAATTTGGCCAGGGCTTGGCCGTCCTCTCCGCCTGCCCATCGGCCGAGGTCCCGCGCCTGATCGCCGACGGCAACGACGAAGCTGCCGCCAAGGCTGCCGGTTGGTACAAAGAGCGCTTCGGAGACGGCTACTTCCTGGAGATCCAGCGCCACGAGCACGTCCCCCAATTGCCCCGGATCAACGAGGGACTGATCACCATGGGCAAGAAGCTGGACCTGCCGCTGATCGTCACCAACGACGCCCATTACGTCAATCAGGCCGACTCCCCGTTGCAGGACATCTACATCTGCATCCAGACAAGCACCACGATCCACGACGAGAAACGCCTCCGAATGGAGGATAACTCCTACTACATCAAGAGTCCGGGGGAGATGGCCCAACTCTTCCCCGATTTTATACCGGCCCTGGAAAACACTCAGCTCGTGGCCGATATGTGCAACGTGGAGTTGGACTTCGGCCAGACCCACCTGCCCAAATACCCAACGCCCAACGGCATGGACGCCGACGAGTACCTGGCCCAGTTGTGCGAAGAGGGCTTTCGGCGCCTCTACCCACATCCCAGGGCTGAAGACCGGGACCGGCTCAGCTACGAGCTCGACGTCATACGCCACACCCAATTCGCCAACTACTTCCTGGTGGTGTGGGACATCATCGACTTCGTCCGTAAGAACAACATCATGTACGGTGTGCGCGGCAGCGCCGCCGCCAGCGTGGCCCTGTATTGCTTGGGCATCACCGAAGTCGACCCCATGGAGTACCGTCTGGTTTTCGAGCGTTTCCTCAACATGGAACGCAAAGAGATGCCGGATATCGACCTGGACTTCCAGGATGACCGCCGCGACGAAGTCCTGCATTACGTGATCAACCGCTACGGCAATGACCGCGTGGCCCAGATAATCACCTTTGGCACGTTGGGCGCCAAGGCGGCGCTCCGGGACGTGGGCCGGGCGTTGGGCATGGGTTATAGCGAAGTAGACCGAATCGCCCGCATGGTCCCCCTGAAGGCCCGCACCTTGGACGACGCCCTGCGCGTTAGCGCTGAGTTGAAGACGGCCTACGAGCAGGAACCCGACGTCGCCAAGCTGGTTATCAATGCCCAAGGGCTGGAGGGTATCGTCCACCACGTAAGCACCCATGCCGCTGGCGTATTGATCGCCGATGAGCCACTGACCGAGACGGTGCCTCTGCAAAGACCCGCCCGGGGCGACGAGAGCAGCCCGGTGCTGATGACTCAGTACTCGATGGACCCGGTGGCTCACCTGGGCCTGCTGAAGATGGACTTCCTGGGGCTGACCAACCTGACCATCCTCGACCGGGCCGTCAAGCTGGTGGAGAAGAACCAGGGAGTCCAGATAGACCTGCAAAAACTGCCTCTAGACGATGCCCCCACCTACGAATTGCTTTCATCCGGGAACACCACCGACCTGTTCCAGCTTGAAAGCGCGGGGATGCAGCGTTATATCCGAGAGCTGAAGCCGTCCAACCTGGGCGACATCGCGGCCATGATCGCCCTTTACCGCCCCGGTCCCATGGAAAACATCGAAACGTTCATCGATGCCAAGCACGGCCGCAAGCCCATCTCCTACCCGCATCCCAGCTTCAAAGAGCTGCTGGATGAGACCTACGGCGTCATCGTCTACCAGGACCAGGTTTTGTTGATTTTGCAGCAGTTCGCCGGTTACACCCTGGGGTCGGCCGACATCGTGCGCAAAGCCATGGGCAAGAAGATCGCCTCGATGATGGCCGAAGAGCGGGTCAACTTCGTGGCGGGCGCGAGCGCCAAGGGCTTCGGCGAAGACGTGGCGATCGAGATATTCGATCTCATTGAGCCGTTCGCCGGATACGCCTTCAACAAGGCCCATAGCGTCAGCTACGCCCTGATCTCGTACTGGACGGGCTACTTCAAGCAGCATTACCCGGTCGAATACATGGCGGCGGTGCTCAACTCGCGGCTGGACAACCCGGAGAAGACCCTCACATCCATGAACGAGTGCTTCCGGTTGAATATCCCCATATTGCTGCCGGATATCAACCGGTCCGAGGAGTTCTTCTCGATAGACACCCAAACCGGCGATTCCCAATCTGGCGACGGGACCGCATTCAGCGGTCCAGGTCTGAGGATCGGTTTGGCCGCGATAAAGACGGTGGGCGAGGGCGCTATCCGGCCGGTGGTCGAAGAACGAAAGACCAACGGGCCGTTCCGGTCCATCGATGATTTCTGCCGCCGGGCCGGAGCTTCCGGGCTGAACCGGCGCATCCTGGAGAGCATGGCCAAGGCCGGAACATTCGACAGTCTGGCCAGCAGGGGCGCGGTGATGGGAGCCCTGGACCAGATCGCCGCTACCGCTCAACGGGAGGCCCGCACCCGCGATTCCGGCCAGAGCAGCATGTTCGACGGCAATGAAGAGGTGAGCACCAGCGGCGGTATGAGCGGGATCACTCTCAACGCCCCCGACGTTTCCGACCAGGAGAAAGCGGCCTGGGAGCGGGAATTGCTGGGCATGACACTTTCCCACAACCCGCTCAGCGCGCTGAGTTCAATGGACACTGGCGGGGCCCTCAACTCTCTGGACCAGTTGACCGATGAGATGTCCGGGCAGTCGATCGACATGGTTGGCTATATCTCGTCTATCACGGAACGCAGCACCAAGGAAGGGAAGCGATTCTACATCGTGAACCTTGAGGTCCTGGGCGGTTTTTTGGAGGTCATGGTCTGGCCCGACACCCTGGTCCGTACCTCGGATGTCTGGGAGGATGGCCGCCTGGTGCGGGTGGCCGGCCGGCTGCGTTTGCGCGGGGACCAGATGTCTCTCGCCTGCGACGGCGCTCTTGAGTTTGACCCAGAGAACCCGCTGGCAACCCCGGCGGCGGGAAAACCCTATAACGGCTATAAGAACGGGAACGGCCAGAACGGCAACGGCTACAACAACGGTAATGGCCAGAAGAACGGCAACGGGATAAACAATGCCGGGGGCTCAAACGGTTCCAACAGAACTAACATAAGTGAAAAGAAGGCGCAGATGACCACAGGCAATATCATTCCAGCCACGCCCCAAAAGGTGGTGCGGCTTGCGGTAACCGAGTCCGACGATGCTAGCCACGACGCCTACCTGTTGCGGGAGGTTATCGGAGTATTGCTGGAATATCCTGGCCGCGACCGGGTGAACCTGGACATCCGCACCGGAGAGAAACGGGTCCGTATGGACCTGCCGGTAGTTAGCACGGGCTATTGTGACGCTCTGCAAACCCGCCTGGAAGACCTGTTGGGCCCCGATACGGTGACGGTCCATCAGGAGTTGGGCTTGGGGATGGAGCCGCCGGAGGAAGTCCCGGTGACCATGCCTCTTGAACCCGCACCACAGGCTACTGCAGCGCCGGCCCCCGACAAATCTGCCGCAGAAGCGCCGATTCAGGCTGATGTCTCAGCGGAAATGGAACCGGTAAATACTCCCGGGCTTACAGAATCCATAGATTCGCCCCAGGCAGCTCCAGCGGCAATGGCAGAGGCTCCGGCTGGGTTGGGCATGGAAGAGGAAGCAAAGATATCCGTGCCGGTCGGTGCGGAATCGGCTGCCGACGAGCCTCCTTTTTAATCACTGGTCTGACGGCATACCCAAGCCGATCCTTGGACCCTGCCACACTGACCGCCCGGACACCCAAAGACGCCGGCGCGGAAGCGGAGCCCTATGCCGAGTTGACCAATATCTCCATGGAGACTGCTAAAGCGGTCGACAACCAGGGGCTTGGCTGGGGCCTGTTCGCCTGGCAAAAGTACCTGAGTCATTCCGGAGTCTGCTGGGTGGATGCCGCTGCCTTCATCATTCCGAACGAAGAGAGGAATTACGTCCCTGATGGGCAGCCAACCTCCGGTCCCGCGGTTCGATAGCAACCTTGAAGTCAAGCAAAGAGATTCTTCTCCTTCTGCGGAAGGATCAGAATGACAACTCGCGAGTGTGGTTGCTCGGCACGACCGCCATTTCGACTTCCCCTGAAATGACGGCATCCGCCCTCTACCGTGTTGCTCATGATGAACCTTTGGAATGAACCCTCTACCCTTCCGATAAGAAGTCGCCAATGACCTGCGCCAATTCTTGGGGCTTGTGGTAGCCGATGTCGTGGATCGTTTCCGGCACCCAATATACCCGGCCATTCTTGAGGCTTGATGCAGCGGCTTCGACCATCCGGCGGCGCGCTTCAGCGAAATCAGTGCCGGCGCGCTCGGGCGTTGGACCGGCAGGCACCACCAAAGTGGGGCATTCAATCCTGGGCAGCGTGGTGGATGCCGGTTCGTCCCACATGGCTCGGATCACCTGCGTATGGTTCTCGGCACGCAAGATATCCTGGATCTGGCCTTTGTCATCTTCGTAAACCATCGTCTGGACGATGCGCTCTATCTCACTGTTCCAAATCACTCCCATCTGGTTGCGCAGACGATCTAGGAATTCGTTCCGGTTTCCGGTCACGTCTCTGGGCCGCACCCGGTGGGAAAAAGACTCCCAGGTTGCGTCGGGGAACAGCGTCCAGTCCAAGAACCCGCCGTCAATCATGATCAGGCGCTCCACCCGGCTGGGATGGTTGGCGGCGAAGTTGGTCGCCACGTTGCCGCCCCAGGAATGGCCCATCACCGAGACCTTGTCCAGTCCAACGTGGTCGAGCAGCCGGGCCAGGTCGTCAGACAGCGTCCGCCAATCGTAGCCGCTGGGCGCCGCGGTCGTCTGGCCGTGCCCCCGTTGGTCCGGGGCAATCGTCCGGTAGCGGTCCCGTAGCAGGGGAGCCACGATGTCGTACCAATGGGCCGTGGATGCCAGGCCGTGCAGGGCCAACAGGGGCGCGCCGTCACCGCCCCAATCCAGGTACCGGACCTGCAGTTCACCTATCTCAGCCCAATGCTCGCTGGGCGGGGCTCCGTTTTGGTGGCCGTCCACTGGTCTACTCCTTGGGACCGAATTATTGCCGCTCATTAGTATAGCGATGGCGGGAATGCCTCGGAAGCGCGAAGGCCGTTTCTGGTAGAATACGGTTGACAAGCCTGATGTGGGAGTGCGCCAAATGATTATTTGGGGACTTGTACTAACAGCAGTCGGGATAGCGGCGCTAGCGGACGTTTCTGTCTGGCCAATCGTCCTGATTGCACTTGGAGTGTCGACGCTTCTGTCCGTTGCCTTGCGCGGGTATCCGGGCGTCGCCAGTCTGTTCAATTGCTGGCAGCTCTGTCCGATCTGCGTCGAATCAGAACCAAAGAACGCCAAGGACACCGGGTTAGATTAGAGACCTAAGGCGAGTAAAAAATCAGGCCGCTGCGCTCCTGGAACGGTTTGATTGTTTATGCTGACGGAATCATTCCAGCCGCGCCAGTTCCATCTGGAGCAGCCGGGCCTTAACGCCCAATCCGCCGCCACCGTATCCGCCCAGTCCGCCGTCGCTGGCGATGACCCGGTGGCAGGGTACGATCAGCGAAAACCTGTTTCGTGCCATGGCCTGTCCGGCCGCCCGCATGGCCAGTGGGCTGCCTGCTTCGGCGGCCAACCACGCATAGCTGCGGGTCTCCCCTGGCGGTATGCTGCGGCAGGCGTTCCAGGCCGCCCTGAAGAAAGGGGTGACCCGAGACAGGTCCAATTCCAGCTGGTCCAGCGCCGTCATATCCCCATCGGCGTAGCGGTGCAGGCATTCGATCGTCTGGGTAAACGCCTCTGGGTCGTCTTCTGCGTCATCTAGGCCGGTTCCCAAGTCCTCCAGGGCTTCTTGGGGTGTTGGCTTGAGCGACGCCCGCTTGAGGCCGTCAGCCCCGGCTAAGAGCGCCATCCAACCCAAGGGCAATTCTTCCAGGTGGTATTTGTCGCCCTTCACCATGCTCTCCTTATTTCATGTCGGAAATCTTAAGAAGTCTGTTCGTCTATCTTAACCGCGGACCCTACGGCTGATGACTGCCCAAAGCAGATGCAGTCGCAGCCTCCGCCACGCCACCGCCTGCAAACGCCGCTCGCTGGCCGTCTGGGTTTTGTTGCCGAAGCGGCTGCGGACGTAGGCAGACACTATTATCGAGACTGGGACTTGCTGCGCCGGCAGCACCCCTTGCAGTTGGCGTCCAAACTGGTAGGGCGTTTGGAAATCGGCCGGCCCCGCCGCCGCGAGAGATGCCAGGGTGGTCATGCGTTGGAAGGCTAATCTGGGGTTGTTCGGCACTGCCAGTAACCGTCTCCAGAGCCAGAGGATGGACCCGGAGACCAAGAGCAGCCCCCCGGCGGCCCCCAGCATCCAAGGCCAGAGACCGATGATTGGGCTGCTCCAGCCACCGTCGGCGCTGGCTTCAAATGCCGTCAGTGATTGGGCCTCCTCGTCGCAGAACTCAGATTCCAGATCGTCGAAACAGCCTTCGTCGAATGGATCGAAATCGACCTGCCCTGCAATTCCGGATTGCTGGTGTTCGGACTTCGGCTTATAGGCGTCGGGCAGCGCTTCGCCGGGCGTCGGCTCGAAGGGGAACCAACCGAACCCGGGGAAATAGACCTCCACCCAGGCGTGGCTGTGGCTATCGGTTACGGCGAAGATGGTTTTTCCCTCAACCCGGTCCCCGGTGGTGTAACCGACCGCCAATCTGGCCGGCACCCCCAACGTGCGCAGCATAATCGTCATGGCGGAACCGAAATATTCGCTGTAACCCTCTTGCAGCGTGAAGAGAAAGTGGTCCACACTGTCGGCGTTGAAGGGCGGCGGTTTCACCCGGAGGTTGTACGGATAGGTTATCTGCAGGTATTCTTCCACCGCGGCGGCTTTGCCGTAGGGCGTGGATTCATCGTCGGCAACTTGGGAAGCCAGGTCACGCACCCGCTGGGGCAACGTAGGCGGCAGTTGGAGGTAGCGCTCTGAAACCCAAGCCGGGTATTCCGTGCCCGCCTGCCGCAGTTGTTCCGGAGTGGCCAATGGGATCGCCGATGTAACCGCATAGGCTTCTCCGACCTTGATCTTGCCCTCGGGGGCGCTTACCGCCAGGACCTCGGCCACCGGCGGCAGCGCCTCCATGACCTGCACCAGGAGCACTCTACCCGCCTCCCGCTCCACGGATTCCAGCCGGAATTGGGGCGGCAGCGCCTGGGCCAATTCGCCGTCGCTCAGTGCGGTCCCACCGTTCTCCACGGCCTGCAGAATCGCATCGCCCAACTGGTCCAGATAATCGGGAAGGGGTTCCCCGTTCCGCAGCCGGGTCACGTCGATATAAAAGACTGGCGGCGCCTGGGTCTCGATCAAGACATCCCGGTCCACATCTGAAACTTGGTCCCCGGTGAACAGCTTCTTGGATTCGTACAAGGGACTCACGGTATAGGTGACTTCGGACCGCATGCGGTCCATATTTCCCGAGGTGAACGCGGGGGCGTATCCCAACGGCTCGGTGATCGTATGTTCCGAGAACCAGCCCTTCCCGGTGTAGGTGTTATAGGTGCGGGCCTTCCAATACAACTCCGCCGGCGAGTCCACCCATAAAACCTGGGTGGTCGTGGGGTAGATGCTTCCCTGCAGGGCCATCACGTCGTCCCAGATGCGAAACCCCAGGGGCCTGCGAGCGGGCAGTCCGGCGAACAATCGGTTGAAGTCGTCCTCCATGGAGGCCAGGGGGCTGCGCATCGACTCGTAGGCGTTGTTTGCCACGCCCCATTTGGGGGCGATAGGCAACAGGAACCCCACCAAGATGACCAGTACCGCCAGGGTGAAACTGTCCGAGAATGACAGCATGCCAAGGTGCTCATCCACCCTCATGGAGCGCCGTTCCCATTCATGCTTGCGCCGGACCGATTGGACCCGGCCCACCACCATCAGGGCCGTGAAAAGGTAGAACCCAAGGTGAAATGCGGCGTTTGGTGGCAGAAACGTCAGGTTGGAAAGCAGCCCGATACCGCCGAGGACGAAAACTCCCCAGAAGTTTCGGTAGCGCAGGAACAACCAGGCGCCAAGAAACCCGGTTAGCCAAGTCGCCGACATCAATGCGAAGGCAAATGGCAGACGGTCGATGTTTATCGAGCCAGAACGCGCCGCCTCCAGCCAAAGGCTCAACCGTTCCAGCACCTGCCCCGTTCCGCCCACGCTGACCCCTTCGATGCTGAAGGTGGAGAGCTGCCAGAGGATGATGCCGAAGCCCACCGCCACGCCCGCCGGCAGAAGAACGGCGGTCCAGACGGGAATCCTGCAGAGTAACAGGCCGGTGAGCATGGCCAGGAATAGCACGTTGATCAGGTTCGGGGAAGGCGTCCAATCGGCCTGCTCCACCGACATGACGACCACCACCAGGTTCAGCGCCAGAAGCGCCGCCGCCAGCCAGCCCTCCGTGGGACGTAAGGCGCGTTCCACGAAGGCGGCGACTTCCCATGCCCCTTCGGCGCTTATCCGCTCCCGGGCAGTCATCCCGTCCGACATAACCTCGGATGTCATGGCCGGGTACTCAGGTCCACGGTGTATGGCGTTCCGGTGGTCATGCCCCGGCTCCAAACGTCGCTGCTGCCGCTCCCGTCGACCAACCCCGGAGAATCTCCCGGACCGGGGCCCTGAGGGCGTCATTCAGGGCGTCGCCGCGACGCACCATATAGGTGGGTATCAGATTGGAGGTGAGCGCTGCCAGTGGAACGTCCATGTTCTCCAGCGAGCCGAAGCTGCTCCGGTCCACCAACACCACCGCGATCTCCACGCCCCGGCGGCGCAGGTCGGTGAGCGACGCCACCCACCGTGTGTCCACTGACGATGTCACCACGGTCAGGGCGTTGAACTGGCTCAGGTGGGTGTTGACGTCGTAGATGAACTGGTGGAGGGGACGCTCCCCGTGGGCCCGCACCTCGGCCAGAATTTCCATCAGCCGGCCTCGCTGCTCCGGGCTGCTGTCGGGCCGGTGAACATGGTTCTCGTCGCCGTTCGCCGCCAGTCCCACCGGCATCGACTGGTCGATCAGGCGGCTGATGATGGATGAGGCCACCGTGACCGACAGCTCCTCAGTATTGTTCACCTCGTCTTGGTCCGCCCCGAAATGGGAGTCGCGGTGCATGTCCAACAGCACCCAAGACTCAGCCGATAGCCCAATGTCGAATTCTTTGACCATCAACTGGTTCATGCGTGCGGTATAGGGCCAGTGGATGCGGCGCAGGCTGTCTCCCTCCACGTAGGACCGGATGGACGCAACGTCGGTGGTGATCTGCTCCCAATGCCGGGTCGTCCTGCTGTCGCTGGGCAGGCCGGCGAATCGGGCGTTCAGGTCGGGTAGAGGCTCAACCGCTGGAAAGACGATGTAGGCCTGAGGGTCCACAAACTCACGGCGCAGGTGAAACAACCCGAAGGGGTCCTGGCTAATCAGCATCACCTTGCCCGACCGGTAAACGCCTCGCTTGGCCAGATAGGTGCGGATCCGCCAGCTTCGCACCTGCTCGCGCACCAGAGCTAGCCCCCGGCCGCTGTTGCCGGCCGACGGCCCCGTGGCCTCCGCCACCTCGAGCCAGGACTTGGGCATTCGGGTATGGTTGACGATTGAAACCTGGCCCGCCAGGTAGCCTCCTACCTGCCCGCGGTTGGCGTCTCTGGTCACTTTCAGGTCGATGCCGCGGAGATTCAGCCAGGCCCACGAGAATCCGATCACCGTGAGCAGAAGCAGGATGTAGAGAAATCTAAAGAAGAAGTCGAAGCCGGTGCCCAGGGCGTAGAAAGCCACCACCAGCAGCAGCACAAACATGCCGATGGTACGCCTATTCATGGCCGAACTCCGCATGCGGAACCCCGGGCCATTGGGTTTGCGGGGAACTCACGATAGACCACTTCGAGAATGATTAACGGGTGGCGCCTGGCACCGCCACTGATTCGAGCAGACCTTCGATGACCTGTCCCGTGTGCAAGCCGCGCATGCGGGCCGACGGGGCCAAAATCATCCGGTGGGCCAACACGGCATGGGCCAGGTCTTTAACGTCGTCGGGAATCACGTAATCCCGGTCCTCCAACAGGGCCTTGGCGCGGACGGCCCGGAACATGCCCAGCGACGCCCGCGGCGAGGCGCCCAGGGTAACGTCCTCATGCATTCGGGTCGCTTCGATCAGCCCGACGATATACTCGCGGACCGCGCCGTCGACATACACATTCTTGGCGGCGTTCTGCAGGCCGAGAACGTCCTCCGGGGTCGCCACCGCGCTTAACTTGTCGATGGGATGGCTCTGCTCTTGCCGCTCGATCACCGACAACTCCTCGGCGAAACTGGGATATCCCAGGCTGATGCGCATCAAGAAGCGGTCGAGCTGGGCCTCGGGCAGGGGGAAAGTTCCCTCATATTCGATGGGGTTCTGCGTGGCAATGACTATGAATGGCCGGTCCAGCGGTCGGGTGGCGCCGTCCACGGACACCTGCAACTCTTCCATGGCCTCAAGCAGCGCGGACTGGGTCTTGGGCGTGGCTCGGTTGATCTCGTCGACCAACACGATCTGGGCCATCACCGGGCCGGGCCGGAACTGGAACTCCCCGGTGCTCTGGTTGTATATGGAGACCCCGACGATGTCGCTGGGCAGCAGATCGGGCGTGAATTGGATGCGTTTGAAGGAGCAACCGATCGACGCCGAGATGCTCTTGGCCAGCATGGTTTTGCCGACCCCAGGCACGTCTTCAATGAGGATGTGGCCCTCTGCAATCATCGCTGCCAACGCCTGTTTAATCACCGGCTCCTTGCCGATAATCACCTTGGCAACGTTGTCGATTATCTTCCGGGCGACGGCGGTGGCTGATTGGGTTTCGTTCACCTGCAACTCCAATCCATCGAAGCGAGTTGGTCCTTGACCGGACCATGCTTGACCGGACCATGATCGAAGCGAGCCGGTCCATGACTGGACCTTAGCTGGTAGCGAAAGTTTATCACAGCAGATTGTGGGCCGGCCCCGGATGATCTCCCGACGCTAGTCAGGCTCGACCTATCGACCAGATGTGGTCGTTTGTAGGGTTGATAAGATACGAAAATGGCGGGGCGGTGGTTCGGTCCACTTGAATCCGCAGCACAAGGCGCCGCGTAAATCTTACTAACAGACCCCTCGCGTTGATGCGGTTGGCGGCGTCTCGCATACAGGCGAAAATCTGGCCTGGCATCGGGGAATCCATCGTGTATCGCGGCCCGGAAAATAACGGAAGCATGGGATGGACAGCAGATGAATATATTGACGGCGCTCACGGAATTTCGGCTATCCCGCCGCACCTCCCACCTCCCGGGGTTGGTGGCGGTTCTTATGGGCTTGGTACTGTTGGTGGCGGCCTGCGGAGGCTCGGATGCTGCCCCGGCCAATGGCGTGCCGGCCGCACAAGAACCGGCTTCAGAGGCTGAGCCGCGGCAGTTGGCCACCAGATCGGCCACGGCCAACGCCGACCGCAGGGTTGGAGGTGAGGTAGGCAACCTTGCGCCTGAATTCGGCGGGATCGCCGCCTGGATCAACGGCGGTCCGCTGACCCTGGAAGAGCTCAGGGGCAAGGTGGTGCTGATCGACTTCTGGACCTATACCTGCATCAACTGCATCCGAACATTTCCCTTCCTCAAGCAGTGGAACTCCAGGTATGAGGACGACGGTCTGGTGATCGTGGGCGTGCACAGTCCGGAATTCGATTTCGAGAAAGAGTACGACAACGTGGTGGAAGCCGTCCAGACCGACGCTCTGGACTGGACGATGGCCCAGGACAACGATTTCACCACATGGCGCCGCTATTCCAACCGGTTCTGGCCCGCCAAATATCTGATCGATAAGGATGGAGTGGTCCGCTACACCCATTTCGGAGAAGGCGCCTACAGTGAGACCGAAGCGGTGATCCGCGAGCTGCTTGCCGAAGCCAACCCGGATTTCTTGGCTGAAGAATTGGACCTGCCGGAAGACCAGGCCCTCGACCCCGGTTTCCTGGCCGCCCGGGATGCTGAAGTAACCCGCGAGCTTTACGCCGGCTATAAACGTGGCGAAAGCGACCTCCTGTACGGCAGGGGCGGCTATGTTCAGCAGGCCGAGTACTTTGAAAACAAAAATAAGATTTCAGAGTTCGTCATTCCCGGCAACCTTGTGCCGCACAATCTCTACTTCCAGGGCTCCTGGTATGTCGGGCCGGAAAGCTCGACCCACGGCGTCGTGACCGAGTCTTACGAGGACTACCTGGCCGTGGTGTACTCCGCCACCGAAGTGAACGCGGTTCTGACGTCAGACTCGGGTGAGCCGTATAAAGTGCGAGTCACGGTGGGCGGCGAATACCTAACGGAGGACAACAGGGGGTCCGATGTCATGATCGGCGACGACGGTGAGAGCTATCTGTGGGTCACCTCTCCCACGCTATACAATGTAGTCAGCAATCCCAGTTACGTTCAGAGAGAGACACTCAAGATGGCTTCCAACTCGCCTGATTTCGGCCTTTTCGCCTTTACATTTGGCGTTTACGAAAAAGAGTCCTAGTGCCGCGGTTCCTGGACGATACGACCAACGTGAAGCGAAGACCGGCGGTCCCGGTCAAGCTTGCGATGATTGTGCTGGTTGCCTTGTTTGTCTCCGTCGCTTGCGCCAGCTTTCCGGCGCCAGAGATCAAGGGCATCAAGGCCTGGATCAACAGCGAACCCATGACCATCAAAGGGCTTCGCGGCAAGGTCGTGTTAATCGATTTTTGGACCTACACCTGCGTCAATTGCATCCGGACATTCCCCTACCTCAAGCAGTGGCAGGCCAAGTACGCCGACGACGGACTGGTTATCATCGGTGTCCATTCGCCAGAATTCGAGTTTGAGAAGGACTATTCAAACGTACTCCAGGCCACCCAGGACAATGGCATCACCTGGGCGGTGGCCCAAGATAACGATTTCGAGACCTGGCGCAACTACGGCAATTCCTTTTGGCCGGCCAAGTACCTGGTAGACAAGGATGGGAAGGTCCGCTACAGCCACTTTGGCGAAGGATTCTACTACGAGACCGAGAAATGGATCCGGAATCTCCTTGAGGAGGCCGGGGCAGACCTGTTGGATAACCCGTTTGAGCCCCCAGGTGACCAGCAGGTGGACCAGACCTATCTCGAAAGGCGCAACGGGACCGTGACCCGTGAGTTGTATGCCGGACTGGCGATGGCGGGCCTGGGCGAGTACGTGCGCCAGCAAGACTTCTTCCAGAACACGGGCTCTGTGACCCAATTGAAGTCGCCCGCCGAGCATAAGTCAGGGGTCCTTTACTTCGATGGCACTTGGATAGTCGGCCCCGAAAACACCCGCCACGGCCGTGATACAACCGGTTACGAAGATGTTTTATCGGTGGTTTATTCGGCCCGCAGCGTGAACGCCGTCCTGACCTCTGAATCAGGCCAGCCGTACACCGTGCAGGTGAAACTGGACGGCGAGTTTCTGACCGATGCCAACAAAGGCGAGGACATCACCATCGGACCTGACGGCGCAAGCTTCCTGGTGGTGGACGAACCCCGGATGTACAACGTGGTCGAGGCGCCGGCCTATTCCCAAGACAACGCGCTGACCATGAGTTCCAACTCAGATGATTTCGGGATTTTCGCCTTCACATTCGGCGTATACCAGACAGGACCATGATTAAGTTTTTACGTCGCGTAGATAAACGGCTATTGGCCCCGGTTTTGGCCGCCGCCATCGCCCTGGCGGCGGCCTGTGGCTCCTCCGCCGTGCCCACTCCGGAACCCGGTCCGACCTCCGCGCCAGCCGGCCCCACGGCCATAACCCCCGTGCTGGCAACCACCGTGTTGGAGGTGGGCCGGCAGCGGGTGGCGTTTTTGTTGACCACTTCCAAGGGCCTGATCAAGGCGCCCACCGCCCTGGTAACCCCGGTGTTCTTGGACGCCGGAGCCGCCGGAGAGGCTGGTGAACCGTTGGAAGCAGTGTTCAATCTTTGGCCCTACGGCGTGCGCGGCTCGTACAGCGCCTACGCCGACTTCGACCGGGCCGGCCGTTGGCGTCTGGATATACAGGTGGACAACCCGAACGGGGACGACGAGACCGAGATAGAGGTGGAAGTGCTGGCCAAGTCGCCGGTCCCGGCGGTGGGCCGCACGGCTCTCCTAAGTATCACCAAGACCCTGGGTGGTGACGGCTCTCCAGTCAGGATCGAAGACCTAACCACCGATTACACCCCGGACCCTGACCTGTACCAGCTAACCATCAAGGAGGCGGTGGAGAGCCCACTGCCTTCTGTGGTGGTTTTCGCCAGCCCGGCGTTCTGCACCACCCCCACCTGCGGCCCACAGGTGGACACGGTGACCGAACTCAAGGACGCGCACCCCGGAGTGGCGAATTACATCCACGTGGAGATCTACGACAACCCCGCCGACATCCAAGGCGACCTCAACCGGGCGGAGATCTTCAGCGTTGTGGATGACTGGGGCCTGACGGCCATAGAGGACTACTTCAACGAGAGTTGGACCTTTATCCTGGCTGCCGACGGCCGGATAACCGACCGCTTCGAAGGTTTTGCCACGCTGGACGAATTGGAAGCCGCTCTCTTGCCGGTGCTTCCCAACACCTAGGGGGCCTGCGGTAATCATCTCGCAGCCCTGCCGGCGTCCCGGTGATGGGATCCGCCGGCAGGGTTGACAGCCAACTTCCCCCTAATTACACTCGCGGCAAATACGGTCCGTCCTTCCAGAGGTGCCTACGGCAAGACCGGAAGTTGACGGTCAACAGGTTACAACCAAACGGTTGCGACCATAAGGAGAACCTCAAAATGGCCACCCAACAGGCAGACACCCCACAGGCGGTTGCACGAATGGTGGACGCCGCCAAAGCGTTTGTCAGCAGTCTGAACGACCAGCAGGCAGGCAAGGCGAGATTTGAATATCTGGACGGCGAGCGCATCTTTTGGTACTACCCGCCGATGAACCGACACGGCCTGCCCCTTAGGGACATGGACCCGTCACAGCGTGATCTGGCGATGGCGGTGATGGCCAGCGGCCTGACGACCGAGTCCTACGAACAGGCCAAACTGATCATGGAACACGAAGATGTGCTTGGTCCGCTGGAGAAAGAGCAAGGGATAAAGACCTTTGTCCGCGATACCGAGCTCTATTATTTCACCATTTTTGGCGAGCCCGGAGGAGAGGCACCCTGGGGCTGGAGGGTTGAGGGGCACCATATCTCCATCCACTTCAGCATCATGGGCGATAAGGTGATTAGCACCACGCCCTTCTTCTTTGGGGCCAATCCTGCCCAGGTCCGAAAGGGCCCCAAGAACGGACTACGTATCTTGGGCGCCAGGGAAGACATGGCCTTCGACCTGATGGCGTCCCTGACCGAGGAACAGGTCGCCGAGTCGATCATCTGCGACGCGGCCCCCGCCGACATCGTAACCTTCAACTCCTCCAAGGCCTCGCTCATGGCCTACGAGGGACTGCCCGCCTCCAAGATGAACGGCGCCCAGAAAGAACTGCTGCTGGCGTTGGTAGCGGAGTACGTCAACCAGGTGCACACCGACCTTGCGGAGCACAAATTGGCCGAGCTTAAAAAGACTGGGCTGGACCACTTGCACCTGGGCTGGGCCGGGCCGGTCACCAAGGACGAGCCCCACTATTACCGGATCCACGGCGGGGATTTCGTGGTTGAGTTTGATAACCGCCAAGACGGCGCCAACCACATACACTCCGTCTGGCGTGACGTGGAGAACGATTTCGCGGCGGACGTCCTCCGGGACCACCTACTGCTCTTCCACGTCCTATAACCTGGCAACCTTAGGAACAGGTCCGGGGAAACCCAAAATGAGTCGTCCCGGAGTTTGGTGGGTGGATGCCGCGGCCTTTGTCATTCCGATCGAAGAGAGGAATCTCGTTGCTGATGGGAGACCAACTGCCGGTCCCGCGGCACGATAGCAACTTTGAAGTCAAGCAAAGAGATTCTTCTCCTTCTCGGGAAGGATTAGAATGACAGGCGGCGAGTGTGGTTGCTCTGAACGACCGTCATTTCGCCTTTCGCCGTAATGACTGCATCTGACCGGTAGCGTGCTACCCATGATGAAACCCCGGGATGACTCATGTTTTGGTGATATTGCGGGAGGTCTGAATCTTCCCGCACGGCCGGATGGCCCGCGGCGGGGTTACTGGGCGTCCGTCAACCCTTCCAGCAGAGACTCATTCATGGAGAAAGAATGTTCCTCAGCCGGGAACGAACCCGCCTCAACCTCCTGGGCATATTGGACCAAGGCAGACCGCATCGATTCGGCCAGTTCGGCATACCGCTTGGCATGCTTGGGCACGACATCGGTATATAGCCCCAACATGTCATGCAAAACCTGCACCTGCCCATCGCAGCCGGTGCCGGCGCCGATCCCGATGGTGGGAATCCTTAACTGCCGGGTGATTAGACCAGCCAGGGGAGCCGGCACCACCTCCAATACCAGGGCGAACGCCCCTGCCGCTTCTAGTGCTTTGGCGTCCTTGAGCAGTCGCGCCGCCTCGTTCCGTTGCCGTCCCTGGACCCGGTAGCCGCCCAGCGTGTGCACCGACTGGGGGGTTAATCCGATGTGGCCCATGACCGGGATACCCGAGTCCACGATCCGGGCTACGGTTGGGGATATCTTCTCGCCACCCTCAAGCTTGACGGCCTGGGCGCCCCCCTCTTGCACCAACCTGGCGGCGTTGGTCATGGCTTGTTTGGCGTCGATCTGGTAGCTCATGAATGGCAGGTCGGCCACGATCATCGACTCCTTGGCGCCCCTGGCGACAGCTTTGGTGTGATGCAGCATGTCCTCCATGGTCACCGGGATGGTCGAATCGTAGCCAAGCACGACCATACCCAGGCTGTCCCCCACCAACAACAGGGGTATGCCGGCCAAGCTGGCCAATTGGGCCGAGGTATAATCATATGCCGTGATCATTGGGATCTTTTCGCCGCGGGCCTTCATCTCAGCCAAGACTCTGATATTGGTTTTTCGCACTACTCTCTCCTCAAGATTTGACCGCTTCCAAACACCGTTGCGAATCGCATCGATGCGCCGCGGCCGGTCCAAAGCATGCTCCCAGGGCCGGTTTATCCTGAAACCGGTGCGGGTTATCTCGTGGACGGGACTCTGCAATATAGCACCGGCGGACCGCTGGAGGTCAAGACATGCCCGATACAGTCACGGAAAATCCGCGCTTGTGCGCGACTATGCCCTCTGCTAGAATCTTCACGAACCTCGCTGGTCTGAGAATTTGGGCGATTCACGAGCTGCAGGCAAATCAGACGGCAGTTCGGGACGCAGACGGATTATAGCGGGTGACATCGGTACGGTTAAGGAGGTATCTATATGCCATCGTTTTGGGAGAATCTAAGATTTCCCGGCGAGCGGGAAATGGACGACTTGCACGGCGCGCAGGGGCAGGACATGGTGACCTATGTCAGCAGTCCCTCACCTTCCAAGGGAAACAGTTTCCCGGCTGTTATCGTTATCATGGAGGCTTTTGGGGTCACCGGCCATATCGAAAAGGTTTGCGACCAGTACGCCGCCAATGGCTACGTAGCCATTGCCCCTGCCCTATACCACCGCCAGCATCCCAATCCCAAACTGGGATACGACGAGATGCCCGCGGTGCAGCAATACATGGGAGCGTTGCGCGACGACGAGATCGTTGAAGACATCAACGTTGCCATTGATTATCTGCAACACCGGAACCAACGGACCGCCGGCAACAAGATCGGTATCGTCGGGTACTGCGTGGGCGGACGGATCGCCTACCTGGCCGCCGCCAGCTGCCCGGGCCTGAGCGCCGCATCGGTCTACTACGGCGGGCGCATCCTGGTGCCGTTCGGCGACGGTCCCGCTCCCATCGTTCTCACCAACAAAATCAAGATTCCCGTGATGGGCAACTTCGGCGAGTTGGACGAGAACCCGTCACCCGCCGACGTGGCAACCATTGAGGCCACAGTTAAGGGAGCAGGCGTGACCTACGACTTCAAGTCCTACCCCGGCGCCGGTCACGGCTTCAACTGTGACGACCGGGGCAGCTACAACGAGGCGGCCGCCAAGGACGCCTTCTCCCGCACCCTAGGCTGGTTCGACAAATACGTCAAATAACCCAACGTTCCCAGTCCAGGCCTAGCTTGAACATGATTGACCCGGAGGACGCAGCCGCGTCCTCCGGGTCTTTCTACTCCGGGTGACACGAGAGGTCCGTCCTGGTCGTCCCCACTGGCGGTGGGGTCTGGTCCGACGGGTTGTTATCGCCAGGCACGGCGAATACAATAGCCCCGAATCAATCTGCGCCCGCGCTCAAGGGGAAGGCCGATATGCTGAAAGCAGACCGAGACCAGATACTGGGGAACCTTCAGGGCGATGACCGGAAACTGTTCCGGCGGTTCATGGACGACTACCGGGCAAAACGCGAGGGGACGACCGTCGGTCAGATGCCGGCCCGCGAGATGCTAGAGGCGATCGGCGGAAACCTGACCCCCATCCTGCGCGAGGCCATGGAAGCAGTGGTGGCCCGGGACGAGATGGGCCCTCACGTTGGCGATGTGCCCCCCGATTTCGAACTAAAGCGGGCGGGCTCGGAGGAGCGGGTCCGGCTGTCCAGCTTCAAAGATAAACGGCCCGTGGCCCTGATCTTTGGCAGCTACACTTGACCGCCCTTCCGCGCTCAGGTTGAGCGCATGGAGCAACTCTACAGCCAGTACCAGGACCACATCGAGTTCTTCGTGGTTTACGTTCAAGAGGCCCACCCCACCGACGGCTGGCAGACCGATTCCAATGTCGAGGAAGGTGTCCTGCTGCGCCAACACCAAAGCTACGAGGAACGGGAAGAGGCCGCCCAGTCCTGCACCATCGGGCTGCACATCTCACTTCCAACCTTGGTTGAAGAGATGGACAACGCCATCGACGAGGCTTACGGGGCTGCCCCGGAGCGCCTGTACCTGATCGGCAAGGACGGCAAAGTCGTTTACCACGGCGGCGCCGGCCCCCACCTGTTCGACCTAGAAGAACTGGACGGCGCGATCCAAAAGATGCAGGCCGGGGCCAAAGTCAGTTAGAAGTCTCTCAGCGGCCAACGACAACAAAAGGCCCGTTCGTCGGTTGATGAACGGGCCTTTTGTGATTGCGCCACGGTATCGGGGGCTAGTGGCCGGGCTGTCGCTGTTCCACGAAGGTGTTCCGGAAACGGTATAGGGTGAACTCGGGCTCCACCGGGGCCACCGGCAGATATTCGCCCTCATCGATCTTGGCTACTATGAAATTGGGGCCGTCAGTCGCCAGCGCCTCGGACACTGCGGCTTCCAAGTCTTCCAGGTCCGACACGGTCTTCGTGCGGGCGATCCCGCAGCTTCGGGCTACCTGCTCCAGGTCGGTCCCCATGCCGGTGTGGCTGGTCTGCCCGCCGGTCTGGCCCCACTTTTCGTTGTCCCATACCACCACCGTCAGGTTCTTGGGCTGCTCCCGCCCGATGGATGCGATCGTTCCCAGGTTCATCAGGAGCGAACCGTCGCCGTCCAGGGAAATGACCTGTTCGTCGGTGGCCATGGCCATGCCCAGCGCCAGGGACGAGCAAAGCCCCATGTTGCCGTAGGTGTAGAAATTGCGGTCGCGGTGTCCGGCGTGCCAAAGGTCGTCAGACCCGGGACCAAGGTTGCTGACGATGGGCGCATCGCCCGCCAAACGCAAAATCATTTGTGTGCCTTCGAATCTACGCAAGTTTGCCTCCGTGCAGCAATTGGGTCATGCACACCGCCAAGGGCTGCCGGTTGGCGTGGCAAAGCTTCATGGCGCCGTCGAGCAACTTTTCCATGTTCCGGTCGTCGTCCAGTGTGAAGTGAACCAGCCCCAACTGGTCCATGATAGGCCGGACGGCTTGTCCCATGGCCACCTGGGCGATGTTGAACTCGCCGGGCCCGCCCCGCAGATTGACGAACATGGGGATGGGCGTTCTGGATGGGATGCACAGGCTGGCCAGGGCGTTTACGCTATTGCCGAACCCGCTGGATTGCATGAATACGGCTGCGTTGCGGCCCGCCGCGTAAGACCCGACCGCGATGCCGATGGCCTCCTCCTCTCTGGTGGCCGCGACCAATCTGAAGTAGGGGTCGGCCTCGATCAGGCTGGTCACCCGATGGATGGATATGTCCGGCACATAGGCAATCAAGGACGTATCCCAGTCCTTGAGCGCTTTGACTATCATTTCCGCCCAGTTCATGTATCTGTCTCCAATGGCCCTAGTAGCTCCCTGGTGACCGGCCGAAAAGCACGTGAGAGGCCCCAGGCGTGAGCGGCTACCAACATAACAGTGGCACTTTCGATTGTCAAAACTTGGCGTCTCCCCTGGCGGTCTATATAATTCCCACGAGATAGCCCCCAGAAACAACCCACATAAAATCATAAGGCAGCCGGGACTCCCCCGGTAGAGGTAATTACTTGAAGATCGACCCAAATACATTTGAAGGTTTCAACCGCGTCCTCACCGGAGTGATCGTTCCCAGGCCCATCGCGTTCGTATCTTCCGTGTCCCCCGACGGCGTGGTCAACCTGGCGCCTTACTCATTCTTCAATGCCGTGTCCTACACCACCGTCGTTTTCTCGTCTTCCCGGCACGTTGGTAACAAGAGCAAGGACACCCTGCGGAACATCGAAGAGACCGGCGAGTTCGTGGTGAACATCGTGGTAGATCCCATTGCTGAGGCGATGAATGCCACCGCGGCCGAATTCCCCGAGGGCGTGGATGAGTTCGAGATTGCCGGGCTGACCCATGCACCCTCGGATATCGTCAAAGCCCCCAGGGTGCTTGAATCTCCGGTGAACATCGAATGTAAGCTGGACCAGGTGGTGCAGATCGGCTCCGGTGACCACGAGCATGGACTGGTTATCGGCACCATCGTCTTGATGCACGTCCGTGACGACATTATCAACGGGCACCGCATCGACCAGGAGAAGCTCATGGCCACCGGCCGCATGGCGGGCAACATGTACTGCCGCACCAGCGACCGTTACGAGATGGTCCGCCCGGTGTATGACCCGGCAAAGAGCGCGGCCGCCAACCGCTAGGTCCGGATTCACCTTTGGAGAGGCGAAGGAGCATGGCCATGGTCAACAAGATGTCGATCCTCAGCCCGGCGGCGGAGGCGTGGCGTCCCATGGACGGCCACATCCCCCACATAAACGATCTGCAAGGCGCCACGGTCGCCATACTGAACAACCGCTGGACCAGCATGAACATCATCTCCGAGCAGATCGGCATCATCCTCAAGGAACAGTACGGTGTGACCGAAGTCTTTGAGAGGTTGATCCCCCTGGCCTCGGCGGCTCCCCAAGCGACCTTCGACGAGGTGGAGGCGCGCGCCCAACTGGCCATAGTCGGCCTGGCAAATTGAGGTTCCTGCACCGCGTGGAGTGTCCACGACAGCGTTAAACTGATCAAGAGCGGCATGCCCTCGGTGGTCTTGGTAACCGAGCGGTTCACCACCCTGGCCAAGGCTTCCATGCGGGGCAACGGCATGCCCGACGCGCCCATGGTCGTCCTGCCCAAGACCGAACTCACCGAGTACGTCGAGCCCGACGTGGTGCGCTCCGTGGCCAAAGAGGCCGTAGAACTGATAATCGCCCAGCTACGCGAGCCGGAATAGCCCCAAGAAAGCCAAGGTACTACCGTTCTAACGGGCCCGTTAGAACGGTATCGTGGGCACCTGTGTTCCGTGGATTCCATTAGCCCGAGGACCAACCATGAAAGAATACACAGCGGTTATCGAAAAGGATCCGGCGACCGGATTGTATGTCGGTTACGTGCCTGGTTTTCCAGGAGCCCACTCCCAAGCGGCAAGCCTTGATGAATTAAACGAAAACTTGAAAGAGGTCATCGCGATGCTGCTTGAGGACGGGGACCCTGAGCTGGAAGGAGAATTTGTCGGCACTCAACGCGTGACAGTGTAGCCAGCATGCGTAACTCCCCGGTATTGCGCCCCCGCGAAGTTGCCGCGATTCTGGTTCGCTTTGGTTTCGTCGAGGTTCGCAGACGGGGATCGCACCGGCGAAATGGACACCTCGATGGACGCGCAACCACGGTCCCCATTTCATCAAGGCCGGGATATCGCCCCGCCACTGCTCAGACAGGTCGCCAGAGACATGACCGTCCAAGAGTTTCTCCAAGGGCGCTGATATGTGTGGAAAGATTGATCAGAGTTTGCGGATGATGAGGCCCCCAACAAACTTGTTGTTGGGATGAAGGCATTTAGACGAATTGAACGGCGGATATACGGCAGGTAAAATTTGGCTATGTTGGATTGGTCTTCGTGCGCAGCAGTTGTGCTTTTTTGCAGCGGGTTAGCGGCGATTGGGTATTTCGTGGCAACCGCGTTCCGGTTTCCGCGCTGTTCGAGAATCTGGAGGACGGGGCCCAGACATCGCAGTTTCTTGAATGGTTCCCTGGGGTGACCGACGCCCAAGTGAGGGCCGTCCTGGACCACAGGGCGAAGAGCCTGTAGGCCTGGCTTTCGCCCCGTGCGGGAGCCGTGGGCCTCTTTAAGAGATCGACGGATCTCCCAGGGAACGATAAAAACTGGATCCAGCTAGGATTCTCGCAGCTCCTTCCAATTGAATCGGAGGGAGTGGTTTTGTTTTGAGACGTTTGTAAACAGGAGTAACGGATGGCAGTAGACCCGCGCCTCACTTCGTCTCAGATGGAATTGTCCGAAGACTCCCCCGAAGCCGTATTCCAGTTCATGATCGACCAGGGCTGGTCCGACGGGCTGCCGGTGATACCGCCCACCGCAGACCGCGTGCGGGCCATGCTGGAATACGCGGGGCGGGATGCGTCGGAGTTGGTGGGTTACATCAATCCCGACGCCGGCGCCGCCACGGTTGAGAAGATCGCGGTGAACGCCGTGATGGCTGGTTGTCTCCCGGAATACATGCCTGTCCTCATCGCCGCCGTGCAGGCGGTAACCGAACCGGCCTTCAACATCCACGGCCTGCAGACCACCACCAACCCGGCGTCGCCGCTCATGATCGTGAACGGTCCGGTGCGAGGCCGGATCGGGTTGAACAGCGGCCGAGGCACATTGGGGCCGGGCTACCGGGCCAACGCCACCATCGGACGCGCGCTGCGCCTGTTGCTGCTGAACGTGGGCGGGGCCAAACCCTGGTCCACCGACATGGCGGTCCACGGCAGCGCCGCCAAGTTCAGCGCCTGCATGGGCGAGAACGAAGAGGACAACGTCTGGGAGCCGCTGCATGTGGAGCGCGGTTTCTCGCCGGAGCAGAGCACGGTCACCGTGGTGGGAGCGCAGGGCTACAGCAACTGCCTCACCTTCTATAAGGAGCCGGAGAGCTTCCTGACCATGATCGCCAGCGCCATGGCCGACATCAGCGACAACAACTACCTGTTGGCCGCCGGCAACCCGCTGGTGATACTTACGCCCGGTCACTCCCGTATCTTCGCGGAAAATGGCTACAACAAGCAGATGGTCAAGCAGGAGCTATTCGAGCGCAGCAAGGTGCCCATCGACCGGTTTCCCAAGGAGACTTCGGTAATCACCTACGAGGACGGCTTCGCCATGGACGGCGACCTGGTGTGCCCCTGCCGGTCCGCCGACGACATAATCGTGGCGGTTTCCGGAGGGCCTGAGCCGTACCACGTCCTATACTGCGGCAACTTCGGCGACACCACCGCAGTCACCAAAGAGATTCAGCTTCCTTAACCGGCTTCTTGCCGGGCAGTCCGCCCAAAGATAGGCAACAAAAAGCCCGGCCATTTTGTCGAGGCCGGGCAGTATTGCTGGTTGAAAACCCTCGGGCGGACGCTAGTAGGGAACGTCGTCGTTCTCGGTTGAACTCTCGCCCCGATGCTCTTCAGGGGGCGCTTCCGGCGTTGCATCGGCTTGGGCTTCCTGTTGGTATCCGGTATCGGTCAACTCGGGCTGACCGCCGTTTGACCGGTTTTCTTGGGGCCGGTTGTAGTCCGTTCCCTGCTGTTCGCCGTGGAATGCCTCCAGAGCTTCGTCCAGCTTGGCCCGGAACGTCTCCGGGTCCTTGGTCATCAGCATGATACGGCGGCCGTTCACCATGCGCACCCGAAGCCGCTCGCCGATCGGCAGCGATAATGTCTCCAGGTGGGATATCTCTTGGAAGGGGAAGGCCTTGATCCTGGGTTTGCCGTAGATGATAACCAAGGCGTCGCGGTAGATCAGGTACTGCTTCGGATTGGTCAGCCAGCTGTAAATCATCACACCGACGCCCATCACGAACAGCACCGGTTGGCCGAAGATGCCAATCACGGCGACGATCGACGCGAAGATAATCGTTAGATTCAGCTTGGTCCGGTGGTCGTCTCGGTGGAGGGGTTGTTCCTGTGTCTGCTGCATACCGAAATATCTTATCATACGATTGCTGTAATCCAACTTATCTTTCCCCGTATTTTGAGTCCGTCTGATTATTAATCGACTGATACGAGCCAGGCGTGGTACCATCGGGGCACTTTTTCACCGGGCTAATCACCAGGCAGAACGATCGGAGGAGATGCGATGAAAATCGGCGTAAACGTGGCCGTAAATAGCGGATCAATGGACATCGGCGCACTGGCCAAGAAGGCGGAAGACCTGGGGTTCGAGTCCATCTGGATGGCCGAGCATCCCATAATCCCCGTCCATACCACCTCCAAATACGGGGGCACGCCAGACGGAAGTATCCCCGAGTCGATGAACGATATGGCCGACCCGTTCATCAGCCTGGCCATCGCCTCCGCCACCACCAGCAAGATCATGCTTGGCACCAGCATCTGCCTGATCCCCGAGCACAACCCGCTGGTCCAGGCCAAGCAGATCGCGGCGCTGGACTACCACTCCGGCGGCCGGTTCATATTCGGGATCGGCACCGGCTGGCTGCGCGAGGAAACCGAGATCATGGGCGGCGACTTCGACCACCGCTGGACCCAGGCGCGGGAAGCCGTCGAAGCGATGAAAGAGATGTGGACCAAGGACGAGGCCGAGTACCACGGCCATTACTACGACTTCCCCAAGGTCAGGGTGTTCCCCAAGCCGGCCCAGAAGCCACATCCCCCGGTGTTCCTGGGCGGCGCGGCCTCCAATGTGTTCAAGCGCGTTGTCACCTACGGCGACGGCTGGATGCCGGTGCGCGCCACCCCCGACAGCGTGCGGGCGGGCCGGGCGTCGCTGGACGAACTGGCCGACGCCGCGGGCCGCGACCCCGACAGCATCCAGATCATGGTCTACGGCGCGTCCAGCCGCGACGAGATCAAGCAGATGGAAGAGGCCGGCGCCACCATGGCCACCGTCCGCCTGCCATCCACCGCCCCCGGCGAAGGACTTTCCGGCCTGGAGAAGCTGGCCGAGGAGATGTTGGGGTAGCCAGATGCGAATAGACGTCCACACCCACATCTCCCCTGACCGCATCGCCGCGCCGGTGCTGGAGAACATGACCGAGACCTTCGGCTATCCAGCCGTGGGTATCAACACGATCGACGGCATCAAGGCCCACATGCGCGCGTCCGGAGTGGACAAATCGGTGGTGCTGGGTGTGGTGGAGCGGCTGGAACACGTGAAACCGGCCAACGACTGGCTGATCAGCATCCAAGACGAAATGCTGGTGCCCTTCGGAGCGGTCCACCCCGATATGGAAGACCTGCCCGGCGAGATACGCCGTCTGCGCGACGCCGGCATCAAGGGCGTGAAACTGCACCCCATGGTGAACCGGTTCTTCCCGGACGACCCAAAGATGTTCCCGCTATACGAGGAACTGGGCGACGACATGGTGGTGGAGATACACTCGGGCCGCTGGGCACACACCAAACCGGGAGACACGGTCTACTCGCCGCCCGGCCGGGTGATGAACATGGTGCGGCAGTTCCCCAAACTGAAGGTGATCGCGCTCCACCTGGGCGGGTTCTACATGCTGGACGAGTCGGAGCGGGAGTTGATCGGCCGGGACAACATCCTGATCGACACCACCTGGCCGCCGGAGCTGAAAGAGGTTGGCACGGACACCCTGACGGCCATCATCAACAAGCACGGGCCGGACAAGGTCTGTTTCGGCACCGATTTCCCGCTGGCTGATATGGCGAAGGACGCCGAGTTCATCGAGAGTTTGCCGGTGCCCGACGCCGCCAAAGAACGCATCTTGGGCGAGAATTTCAGGGAGCTGGTGGGCCTGTAGGTTTGCTAGCTGGTCTGCTCGGGGGGTAGCTAGAAAGTTGGTTACGGCCGGGCGTGACGCCGGAGTAAAAGAGCCCGGTTAACGGCGGCGCTTAGACCGCGCCCTTCGATATCAGTCCCTCGATGTCGGAGGAATGTGGCGTCGGTTCAGGATCGGACTCGGCCAAGAGGTCGGGGCGCATCGAGGCCAGCTCGGTCCACAATTCCCGGACGGCGGCCAGGTCGCTTTCGGCCGACTTCTGGGCGGCCTCGGCGGCTGAGAGCGCGTTCGCCGAAACATCTGATTCCTGGACCACCTCCAATACTGCTGGGTTGACGGCTTCCTGCGCGGCAATCAATGGATGAACAGCTTGCTTCGGAGCAAAGGCTTTGATTGTCATTGTAGTTCCATCTCCAGGGTGATGATCCTTTTTTTAGCTAATCTTATGTTAAACGCCTTGTGGATGGATTTGAACATCCGAGCGTTAGGATTCCGTGTGGAATCGGTAGCCGCCCGGTATATTTCGGAGGCGCCGAACTCGAATCATCGCCAGACCCAAAGCGCCGGATGGACCGGCAATGACTTAAGGAGAGCAGATGACAGCGGAACGTGACGCCTGGCTTAAGTTGACCGAGGAAGAGGCCCTGGAGCCGGAACTGCCGATCTTGGACCCCCACCACCATCTGTGGGATAAACCCGCCGACCGTTACATGATCGACGAGGTTACGGGTGACTTCGCCTCGGGACACAATGTCGTGCAGACCGTGTTCGTGGAGTGCGACTCGATGTACCGGGCATCGGGGCTGGAGGAGATGCGGTCCGTCGGCGAGGTGGAGTTTGTCCGTGGCATCGCCGCCCAAGGCGACAGCGGGCTTTACGGCCCCACCCGGCTCGCCGCCGGGATCGTGGGCTATGCCGACCTGGGCTTGGGCGCCGCGGTCGAGCCGGTTTTAGAGGCCCTGGACCAGGCCAGCAGCGGGCGTTTCCGCGGCATCCGCTACACCTGCAGTTGGGACGAGAACCCCGAGTTGCGTTCCCCCCGGATGGCCGGCCCCGGCATGTTGTCCGACCCCAAATTCAGGCAGGGATTCGACGTCCTACAGCGCAGGGGCCACGGCTTCGACGCCCTGGTCTACCATCATCAACTGCTGGAGTTGGTGGACCTGGCCAACGCCTTCCCCGGCGCGGTCATCATCCTGAACCACATCGGGCGTCCCTTGGGCCTAGGCCCCTACGCCGGCCGTCGTGATGAGGTATTTCAGGCGTGGCAGCGGGATATGACGGCGATGGCCGCATGCCCCAACGTGGTGGTCAAGGTGGGAGGACTGGGCAACCGGATCAGCGGGTTCGGATGGGACACCCAGCCCAAGCCGCCGGACTCCGCTGAGCTTGTCCAGGCCACGGCGCCGTATTACCGGCACACCATCGAGGCGTTCGGTCCGGAACGCTGCATGTTTGAGAGCAACTTTCCGGTGGACAAGAATTCCTACTCTTATACGGCGGTCTGGAATTCCTTCAAGATCATGACTCAGGACTTCACCGCCGCCGAGCGGACGCTCCTGTTCCATGACGCTGCCGCCAAGGCCTACCGGCTGCCCCTGCTTTCGGAGTTACAGCCGGCGATCAAAGACTAGAAAGGCCGGGGCGGCATTATGCGCCGGTACACCCCCGGCGACCCGGCGGCGTGGCCGTAACTGCCCCCGATGTATTCGTGCATGGTGTCCTGCTTCCGGTGTTCTTCCCACGCCAGCGACTCGGGAACCTTCTCGTGCTCGAATTCGTACATGGTCAGGTACCCCGGTTGTCCTTCGACCACGTGGTAGCGGCGGACGAAGAGGCAGCCGGGCACTTTCAGGTTGCCGGGGGTGCGGGTGTTGTCGTAGTAGTCGTTATACCTGGCCTCTATGTCCGAAGGCACGTCCATCCGCCCGATCTGCAGCGCCGGAGCCATGCCCCGGCCTACGGTGCCGGGGTCGCTCTCGGCGGGGTATATCTGGGTGCAAACACTGCGCACCGTTCCCCGGCCGATCGCGCTGGGGGAAAAGCGTTTGGTCCGTTCAGTGGGATTCTGGGACTGATGTTTGTACTCAGGGGATTGCAAGGCCTCCGCCGACTCCAGTTCGTAGACCGCCAGGTAACGAGGCCCGCCCTTGACCGCCTGGTATCTGGCGCCGTCCAAGAATCCCGGTGCGCTGAGCCGCTCCGGCAGATGCTCCTCGTTGTACCAGGAATTGAATTCCGCGTCGTGTTCGACGTCAACGTCGGTGAACACCAGCAACAATGCTGAACCTTTCTTTCTAACCATAACTATGGGCACTCCTTGATGGGGCCGTTGCTAAAGAAGATTGTTCCGGTCGCTAATAAGATTTAGGGGCCGGACCCGCCAAGCGCATGAAAGGGGCTGTGCCCCCTAATCGTCGGTGGTCTCCAGCGCCAGCGTGGCAAAGCGCATGAAGATGCCTCCCCGGGGCTCGGCCAGAGGGCCGTTGGCCACCAGGCAGGCGATCACATACTTGTCACCGGGTGTGGCGCTGGTGGCCAGCTCGACACGCTGCGGGGCGTTGATGCCGACGATCACCCCGGCGTTTCGGTCGATCTGTCCGTTCACCCAGATCTCGCCGTAGTTATCGATGTTGGTCTCGAACCAAAGCCGCGCGCCCGCCACCGGCATCCCGTTGGCTTCCTGGGGTAGTTCCACCGTGATGCGGTACCAGGCGAATGTGAAGCCCACCGACAGGCTCCGCCGGATGTCGGGGCACACCGGCCAGCTAGAATCGTCAAAATCGGCGGTCCGGGCCGGGACGGCCAGCAGTCGGGCGGTCAGCCCCTCGTTGGGCTCTCCAGGCACGAAACCCTCGCCAACCCGCCATTCCCCTTTTACCTTTTTCCGGTCTTCCCCGTTGTTCAGGTCCAATGCGACTCTGGGCATCAGGTCCTCCGAGGTCTACGAATATCAGTGCCTTGAGGCGGTGGCTTACCCCGCCAATGAACCCATCGGGTCCCAGGCCGGCAGCACGATCGGCTCCAATTCCAGGGCCTGCTGCAACTCGGGGGACAGGTAGTGCTTGGGCACGGCGATCTCGAACATGTACTCGGCGAACCAGGAGTCGTTCATCAAAAAGAATCCTTTGTTGCCGACCTTGTCGTCCCAACTGTTCTCCACCCGCCAGCGGCGCGGCACGCCATCCACCAAGTCGACGCCGGTGAACATCATGGCGTGGGTCATGGCCGTCTGGTGGTATTCCAGCCGCGAGGCCTTGTCCAACGAGAATTCCGCCCCGTAGACGCTGGAGTAGTCGAACAGGCCGGCGTCCCACAGGCCCAGGTCCCGGTGCATCTGCTTGCCGGTGTCGCAGCCCATCCATACCGGCTTGCCGTCCTGCAGCATCTTTAGGGCGATGTCCTTCATGAGTTGGATATCCACGTTCAGGTACTTGATCGGCGGCGCATCGACCACGTTGCCGAGGTACTCCACCGTGAAGGTTACGCCGGCCGGGCTGCTTTCCCTGGGGTCATGCACCAGGCTGACGTAATCATGGATCGGGGTCTTCAGGTAGTTGGCGGCGAATTCCAGGGGCGTCAGTTTGCCGGCGCGGTTGAACTCGCCGTCCTTGTCCTTCCATTGCCAGTCCACTTCCGCCGGCGGCGTGCCCAGGTGGATGCACAGTATGTCGTAGATGACCTTTAGCACGCCGTTCTTGATATGGCGCAATTCGTCCAGTCCCGATTCCCCGGCATAGGCGTCGCGTATGCGCTTGGCGCCCTGCCGCATCTGGTAGTTCAGGCTGGAGTTCATCCGGGCCGAGCTAGAGGAGCTTTCAGTCTCGGGCATGGACGTTTTGGGGACGACGCCGTGTTTCGCCACCAGGGCGGTGAACATGTCCCACTGGCCGCCGTCGGACAGGGGGCTCCGCAGCAGGAAGGCGACGGTCCGGTCGTCGGAAGGCCGGTCGCCCGTCTCGATGATGGCTTCCAATACGAAATTGGCCCTTTCCATCTTGTCCCAGAACATCAGGTAGTTCTGGCTGAACTCAAAATCTTTGACGTTGACCACGTTCCTGGTGTCGGCCCGGCACAGGTTCAGCCCGGCGAACATCCAGCAGCGTCCGGTCCGGGCCTGGTTGGTCACCGCCCAGTCGTCCAGCACGATGGAGAACGAATGCGGCGAGTCGGTCACGATGGACCGGCTGAGCGCCACGTCGTTAACGTCATGCTGGGTCACCACGTTCTGGACCAGCCGCTTGGTCTGGTCGGCGTCGAATTCACGTTTGAATCTGTCCAGGCTCTCCTGGGCCAGCGCTCCGGAACCGTTTCCGCTGTTGTTTGTCGCCATGTTTATGCACCTTTGTCCGGGTTGTGGTATCTGGGAGTTGGTGGGGCGTTCTCCCGAATGAATCTCATTGGTTTACGCGGAGTGATGGTTCGAAGGGTTCACCACGAGCGGATTTTGACCGGGCTCACCACGAGCGGACGGTGACTAGGCGCCCGATCTTCGGCCATGCCGAGAGTCTCACCGACGGATCGGCAGACCTAAAATTTCGCTTCGGGAGGGCATCGCCTCAATGATGTCATTCTGACGAGTGAAGCGAGGAAGAACCTGCCAATCATCAACTTGGCAGACCCTTCGCCCTTCTCCCGAAGGACTCAGCGTGACATTTGAAGGGCGCCTTTAATATCATACCTTGACGCTTCCCCACAGTTACCGTTGGGGCAATGTCCCCAAGAATCAAGAGTCGATCTTGCCGTCCCGAGCCTGTAGAAGAACCCCCGACTGATTTTTTGCCCTGATGCCTAGCCTCCATTCTTGATGAAGTCGGCCATGTGCTCGCCGATCATCATGGTGGTGACGTTGGTGTTGGCGCGGATGCAATTGGGCATGACCGACGCGTCGGCGATCCGCAGGCCATCCAGGCCGTGCACCCTGCCGTGCTGGTCGACCACCGCCATGCCGTCGGAGGCGGGGCCCATCTTGCACGTGCCCGATATGTGCTGACCGGTGGTGACGTCGCGGGCGCAGAAAGCGTCCAGGGCGTCGTCGGAGGCCAACTCCTCGTCGGTTGGCTCGATCCGGTGCTCCACTATGTCTTTGAAGCTTTCATGTTGTCCCAGGTTGACGCAGGTCCGCACCATCTCCCGCATCCGCTGCCGGTCAAAGGGGTCCTGCAGATAACGGTAGTCCAAGAATGGCTGCTCATCCGGGTCCGCGGATGTGAGTTTCAACTCTCCCGAGCCCATGGCCAGGTCCAACACGCCCAGCATGCGGATGCCCAGCGGCTCCATGCGTTCCCCGCCCCGGTCCACCCGCTCGGTGGCGTAGGACTGCATCAGAATCATCAGGTCGTTGCGGTACTCCGAGCCATCGGCCGTCCACCGCAGGCCCATCTGGACCCTGGGCGCCAACCCGTCCAATGGGTAGCTGGCCTTGGTCCTGAAAGTAACGTAGATCATGGGGTGGTCGCGCAGGTTCTGGCCCACGCCGGGCAGATCGTGCACCACCGGTATGCCCATCTCCCGCAGGTGGGCGGACGGGCCGACACCCGACAGCAGCAGGAGGTGGGGCGACCCGATGGCGCCGGAACTGAGCACGATCTGGTCGGCTTGGGCGGTGAATCGCTCGCCGCCGCTTTCAACTTCCACGCCCACGGCCCGCTTGCCATCGAAGATTATCCGCCGGGTGGCGCAGTTGGGGCGGATGGTCAGGTTGAGCCGGTGCCGGGCCGGGTTCAGGTAGCCCAGGGCGGTGCTGAACCGGATGCCGTTGGGGTTGTTGAAGGGGATCGGGCCGATGCCTGATGCCTCGGGATGGTTGTGGTCGGGGCTCTCCGGGAATCCGGCGGCCCGGGAGGCGGCTTGGAAGGCCGACTGGTCGGGCAACAACTCGTCCTGCTTGAACCGGCGGGCTATGATCGGACCCTCCGAGCTATGGAAGTCATCATCGGGAAAGTCGGTGTCCGTCTCGATCTTCCTGAAGTACTGCAGGAGATTGGGAAAGGCCCACTCGTCGTTGCCCATGGCCGCCCAGGAGTCGTAGTCCTCGGGCACTCCCCGTAGGAATACCTGGCCGTTGATGGCGCTGGACCCGCCGGTAACCTTGCCGCGGGGGACCATCATGGGCGGGGCAGTCTCGGTAGCCTTGCCCCAGAACTGCCAGTTGTGGTCGCTGGTCATGATGTCGGTGGCGGTGGCGTAACCGAACTTCACCTCATCGGGCAGGTGCTCGAACTCGGGGTAGTCCGGCCCGGCTTCCAATAGCAACACGGAGTGGTGTGGGTCTTCGCTGAGCCGGGAAGCCATGATCGAACCGGCCGAGCCGGCTCCGACAACGATCGTGTCGTACTTCATTTTCGCTCTCCCTTTCGCTCTCCTTTGATGTGATGCGTCTCGTGGCAGAGGCCTTATTATCAAGGGCTTATCCAGTGGACCGGCGGACCTTGGCTTAAGCAAGGATGATAATGGCGGCCCCACGCAGCGTCAACAGTGGCTGGGGCACGAAGGGCGCTCGCCAACAAGCGTCCGACCGCGATTGACCGCGATTGACCGCGATTGACCGCGATTGACCGCGATTGACCGCGATTGACAATGAAGACCGCGCCTTTAGAATGTCAGGAACCGTTCCGACCCTAATACAGAATCAAGGACTGAAAAATTGATCACTAAATTCGGCAACCTATACGCCGGACATGTCGACCTGGGAGACCTGGGTCTGGGCGCCACCGCCCTGAATGACAGACGCTTCGACAATGAGCACCTCTCGACCATCTTCAACCGGGTGGAGCAGATGGTTAAGGTGATGGACGACCTTGGTTATCACAGCTTCTGGGCTGCGGAACATCACTTCCAGCACGAGGGCAACGAGACCATACCCAACCTGTTGCTGCTCTACGTGCACCTGGCCCACCTGACCAAGAACCTGAAGTTCGGCTGCGGATTCAACGTCAACCCCATGTGGCACCCCCTGCGCCTGGCCGAGGACTACGCCACCGCCGACATCTTGACCAACGGCCGGGTGATCTTCGGCGTTGGCCGCGG
>MUCI01000005.1 GCA_002816575.1 SAR202 cluster bacterium Casp-Chloro-G2
AATGCCCATGTTGGAGACGTCGTAGCCCCCCAGGCTCTCCACCCGCCGGTGCAGGGGCGCTCGGCGGAGCAGGTCCAACAACACCTGGACCGGCCCATCATCAAGAAAATGGTCCGGAATGACCAGGTCGTAACGTTCTTCCTCAAGCGGCAAAAAGTCCAATCCCATGGCCAGAGCGGCGGCTTTCACTCCGATTCCAACGTCCGCGCTGCCGGATGCCACCGCCGCTGCGACGGCGAGGTGACCCCATTCCTCCCGTCCGTAGCCTTCGATCTTTTCCACGGGAACGCCAGACTTGGCCAAAGCCCGGTCCAACAGCGCACGGCTTCCCGAGCCGGCCTGCCGGTTGACTAGCCGGACGCCAGGATCGGCCAGATCGAAGACTCCCCGCACCTGCTTCGGGTTGCCGTAGGCCAATATCAGACCCTGCTCCCAGGAGGCGAAGGTGACCAGCGTGCACGGAAAGGGCACAAGCTGCCGGACTGAGAGATCGTTGAAAGTGCCGGTGGCGTCGTCCAATAGATGACACCCGGCCACATGGGCCTCGCCACGGGCCAGACCCAACAGCGCCTCTCGGCTGCTCTCTTCCCCGGCCACCAGCGGAACCCCCTTGGAACGCAGGCCGGCTTCCAGCAATCCCACCGCCGGGTCGCAGCCCAACATGGCTAGGGCCGGCGATTCAAACTCTTCTTGATCGAAGGGCTGCACCATGACTTTGCCCGCACCATCGCCATGTTCATAGTCGGAGACGATGAGCCCTTCCGCGCCAACAACGGTATGGCAGGAGTTGCCTGGCCCGGATAAAGGCCGGGCCAGCAGCCGGGTTCCCACCCGGAACAACCGCGCCCGCCGTCCTCCATCGTTCCGTTGGGAAGCGACTTTCGCACCCCCAGCCAGCTCGGCTTCAACGGATTCAGTGGGTTGTTCCCCAAGGAAGAACAGCGATTCCACCCGGACTCCCAGGGTCTGCCCCAAACGGAGGGCAACCTCGGTGGATGGATTGGCGCTGCCCGACTCCAGAGCCGAGTACGCCTGACGGCTGATTCCAGCCCGAGCGGCCAACTCTCCCTGGGTTAGGCCGGCGTTGGCGCGAACCTGTTTCAGGTTGTTCTGCAGTTTGTTTCGGATGCGAGGCATGCATCTAAAGTATATTAACCTTGATAACTTATCAAGTTTACTTTACAATCACCCGAACTCAGAATATGCCAATTAGATCGACCCCAACCCCGCTGGACCGGCTGGCAGATACATTCACCCCGCTGCTCCGGTGGGTCTGGCTGCCGGCGCTGCTGGTCTTGGCCGCGGCCTGTGGCGGGGACGGCGGCGCCAAGTTGAGGGTTTTCGCGGCGTCGTCCCTCACCGAGGCATTCACCGACATCGCCGCGGGATTCGAAGCCGAAAACCCCGGAATCACCGTGCAGTTGGATCTCGGAGGCAGTCAGAGATTGCGGTCCCAGCTTGAATTTGGCGCCAAGGCCGACGTTTTCGCCTCGGCCGACCAGTTACAGATGGACCAAGCGGCAGCCTTGGGACTGACCGCCGGGGCAGCGGTAGATTTCGCTTCCAACAGTCTGGTAGTGATAGCCAGTCCCGGCGGCGCGGTCAGAGGATTGCCGGACCTGGCCAAACCCGGCGTAACCCTCGCCCTGGCTCAGAGCAACGTGCCGGTTGGGTCCTATACCCGGCAGGCGTTGCGCAACCTGGCAAACGACGCGTCATTGGGACTGGGGAACGGTTTTGACGCCGGCGTGTTGAGCAACGTGGTCTCGGAGGAACCCAACGTGCGCATCGTGGCCCAAAAGGTCGCCTTAGGCGAAGTCGACGCGGGGATCGTCTACAGCACCGATGTCCCAGCGGCCCGGACCACGGGTGATGTGCGGGTTATCGATATACCTCCCGGCGCCAACGTGAGCGCACGTTATCCCATCGCCGCGCTCCGAGACGCCTCAGAGCCGGGATTAGCCCAGGATTTTATCGCGTTCGTCCTCTCAGAAGCCGGCCAACGGACCCTGAGCGGCTACGGTTTCGGTTCGCCGTGACGGCCCGTGTGTTGGCCTACCCAGCCGGGGTCTTGGGCAGTGGCGGCGCCGTGCTGTATGTGTTGTTCATCGGATTACCGGTGGTCGCTCTGCTGGTGCGGGCTGCCCAACAGACCGATTTTATTGGCGCCGTAACCGGTGACGTGGCCCTGACGGCGCTGCGCCTGTCACTGATCACCAGCATCATCAGCATGGCGGTGATCGTGCTGCTGGGCACGCCATTCGCGTATCTGCTGGCACGGAGCGGCAGCGCGTGGACCAGGGTTGTCGACAACCTGGTCGAACTGCCCTTGGTCCTGCCGCCGGTGGTGGCCGGGGTCGCCATGTTGATGGCCTTCGGCAGGAATGGGCTCATCGGGCCGGGACTGGAGGGCCTGGGGATCGCCATACCGTTCACAACCACCGCCGTGATCTTTGCCCAGGTGTTCGTGGCGTCGCCGTTCTTCATCCGGTCAGCCAAGTTGGGATTCCAGTCGATTCCCAAGGACTACGAAGATGTGGCCCGCACCCTGGGCGTTTCGCCCTGGCGGACTTTCTTCCGCATCACTTTGCCTCTGGCCGGCCCAGCCTTGGTCACCGGCCTGGGACTGGCTTGGGCGCGGGCGTTGTCCGAATTCGGGGCAACCATGATGTTCGCGGGAAACCTGACCGGTGAGACCCAGACCATGCCCCTGGCGATAATGACCGCCATGGAATCCAGCCTGGACAACGCCCTGGCCCTCTCGGTGATGCTGCTCACCGGCTCGATCTTGGTGCTGGCCGCGTTGGGCCTGCTCACCCGGCGGAAATGGCAGGGCCGCTGATGACAGTCCCTGAAGTCGAAACAGGTGTATCACCGGCCAGCGGTTGGGCCCATTGTCAGGTGGGAAACTTCGACTTGAACACCGAATGGCATGTGGAGCCGGGGCAGGTGTTGGTGTTGTTCGGCCCATCCGGCGCGGGGAAATCGTCGACGCTCAGGACCATCGCCGGTCTGCTGCGTCCGCTGGAGGGCCACATCGAAGCCGGCGGCCGGGTGGTCTACGACAGCGCCGGCGGTATCTGGGTCCCGACCCACCAGCGCAGACTTGGCTATCTGACCCAGCAATACCACCTGTTCCCCCATCTGAAAGTGGGCGGCAACATCGCCTTTGGCCTCCAGGACCGTGGCTCGGAAACCGCCAGAGACCGCGTCCGGGAACTGTCCCAACTGTTCCGGTTGGACGGCCTGGAGGACCGCTATCCGTGGGAGATTTCCGGAGGGCAGCAGCAGCGGGTCGCTCTGGCCAGGGCATTGGCGCCCAGACCGGCTATGTTGCTGTTGGATGAACCATTCGCTTCCTTGGACTCGGAACTGCGCCGCGCCCTGCGGGAGGAACTCCGGGCCATGCTGGTCCAGTCTCCCGTCCCCGTGATGCTGGTTACCCACGACCGCGAAGAGGCGCTGGCCCTGGGCGATTCGGTGCAGGTTATCGATGAAGGGCGTATTCTGTCCACCGGAGACCCGCTGGATGTTTTGGGACAGCCGGGCCAGGGGCGCATCGCCCGGCTGGTGGGCGTCGAGAATCTTTTTGACCTGACGATCCAAGAGAGGAACCCTAGGGACGGCACCATGACCTGCGTCGGACCGGGCATCCGTCTGGAAGTCCCCTTGGATTCCCATATCACCGGGGAAACGGAGCCTAAGGGCGTTCAGGACCGGGTGACGGTCGGCATCCGGGCCTCCGACATCATTCTGGCAAGGGATGAGTTATCGGGATCGTCCGCCCGCAACCGGTTGGAGGGTTCGGTGGTTTCCATCGAGCCCCGACCCCCCGGGTATTCCGTGATACTCGATTGCGGACAGCACCTCCGGTGTCACATAACCGGGGCCTCCTTGGAGGAGATGGGCATCCAGACAGGGCAGCGGCTTTGGGCCGTTTTCAAGGCGTCGTCCTGTTTCTTGGTCGATGAGCCGCGGTCCCGTTCGGCTTCCTAAAGAACCGGCGCATAGACCAACCCCGGCGGGGCAAAACTGCCCGATTTGGCTCTCATGTTGATGGGTAAATCTTGATATTTCGGTAAATACCCCCAATGGAGCGCGTCTCGGGGTACTGACTCGGGAGCCGCAGATCTCATGCCTTCGGAATATCGGCGCCACCAAGACCGGAACCCGGCCATATCCCCGATTCATGCCACTAAGAAGCGATTAGAGATGTTACGAATATCGTCTCTTATTTACATTCACAATATTGTAAATAGCCTGACAATGAATTTGGAGATAGATGTTAATTTACCTTGCATCGATTTTTCATATCAGTATAATGTGGCGCAGGCAAAACCAGGGTCGGACTGGTCGGGAAGTCGATCTTTCCGGCCCCAACGGACCCAAAATCCAATCCAGGGGAAGAGGATCCAGGAGGTCAGCCAGTGGTATTGTCAGACAAGACCCTAAATTGCGTGGAGTGTGGGGGAGAATTCATCTTTACGGCGGGAGAGCAGGAATTTTTCCAAGCCAGGGGTTTCGGCAACGAGCCAAAGCGCTGCCGGAGTTGCCGTGCCGTGCGCCGTTCAGAGCAGAGGTCCGGTGGGATGTACCAGGATGGACCCCGAGAGATGTACCCCATAAACTGCGCCGAATGTGGCAATGACGCCATGGTGCCGTTCCGGCCCAGGGGTGACCGCCCGGTCTATTGCAGCGACTGCTTCAGCAAGATGCGGGCCGAAACATCATCGGGTTTCTAAAAACCCGGCGCCGAATCGGTTGAAAAAGGGCTGGCGATGCGCCGGCCCTTTTTTGTTTGGCCGCCTGCCCAAGGTCCTTTCGTTGTGGCGGGCGCTTTCCAACGGCTACAATGTTGGCGCTGATTCGTTCCCATCCGCCGGAACGCCGATCGGCCAGCGACCCATTTAGCCTGAGGCGCCGATGAGATTCAAAGACCTAAGGGAATTCGTTCGCTTCCTAGAAGACAAGGGCGATCTGCTTCGCATCAAGTCGCCGGTCAGCCACGAACTGGAGATCACCGAGATCGCGGACCGGGTGATCAAGTCGGGCGGGCCGGCCCTTTTGTTCGAAAACGTCACGGGCTTCGATACCCCGGTGCTGATCAACCTGTACGGCAGTACGCAGCGGACCGCCTGGGCATTGGGTGTGGAAGACCTGGACGCCGTCGTCGGGCGGGTGGACGGCCTTTTGGACCTGATGCATGGGCCGCCCCAAGGCCTGATCAACAAATTGAAAACCCTGGGTCAGTTGGTCCAACTGGGAAAATTCCAGCCCAAAACCGTCAATAGCGCGCCCTGTCAGGAAGTGGTCGTCCAAGGCGATGACATCGACCTGTACAAGTTTCCCATACTGAAATGCTGGCCCCTGGACGGCGGGCAATATATCACCCTGCCTTTGGTGATCACCAAGGACCCCGAGACGGGCATTCAGAACTATGGCATGTACCGCATGCAGGTCTACGACAAACGGACCACCGGCATGCACTGGCAGACCCATAAGGTGGGCACCCACCACTACCGGCTGAGCCGCGAACTGGGCCTGGAGAAGCTGGACGTGGCCGTAGCCCTGGGCGGCGACCCCGCCACCATCTGGACCGGCTCGGCGCCGCTGCCTCCGGATATGGATGAGATGGTGATGGCCGGGTTTCTCCGCGAAGAGGGCGTGGACCTGGTCAAGGCCAGGACCAACGACCTGATGGTGCCGGCCCAAGCCGAGATTGTTCTTGAGGGATACGTGACGCCGGGCGAGGAGCGGATGGAGGGTCCCTTCGGTGACCACACCGGCTATTACTCGATGGAAGACCCGTATCCGGTGTTCCACGTCACCTGCATCACCCACCGGCGGGAGCCCATCTATCCCGCAACCATCGTGGGCCGTCCGCCGATGGAAGACTACTATATGGGCAAGGTGACCGAGCGGGTGTTCCTGCCCATGATCAGGTTGGTCCTGCCGGAGATCGTGGACATCAACATGCCGGCCGAGGGGTCGTTCCATAACCTGGTCATCGTGTCGGTCAAGAAGGAGTATCCGGGACAGGCGAGAAAGGTGATGCACGGCCTGTGGGGTCTGGGCCTGATGAGCCTGGCCAAGGCTATAATCGTCGTTGACCATGACGTGGACGTGCAAAACATCTCGGAGGTCGCCTGGCGGGTGACCAACAACATCGACCCGGCCCAGGATTTCGTCTTCTCCACCGGCCCGATCGACGACCTGGACATCGGCTCGGCCACGCCCAAGTTCGGCAGCAAGGTGGGCATCGACGCCACCATCAAGATGCCGCAAGAGGGCGGGCGCCAGCGCGACTGGCCGCCGGACATCATCATGGACGAGTCGGTCAAAGCGCTGGTTGACCAGAAGTGGAGCGAGTACGGCTTGGCCTGATCCTCTATGAACCTGTTCGCCGTAACTGTTCGCCATGACGCCACCCCGCACCATGCCAATCCCCAAGATACCGCCCATTCAGGCGCCACCGGACGCCCGGCTGTGAGAAGATATTGAACATGTCGGCCGTCAACGCCATAAAAACCCCCGCCTCGGTCATTGCCACCAGAGTGCCCCGGTACCTGGTGACCATCCGCATCTGGGAGTCGCTCTACGCCCTGCCCTTCTGCTTCATGGGCATGGTGCTGGCCGCCGACGGTTGGCCTGGCTGGAGCGTCTTCATCTGGATCACCGTGGCCCTCAGCGGGGTCAGGACGCTGGGAATGTCTGCCAACCGGTTTCTCCACCGCAAGGAAGATGTAGCCAATCCCCGCACCGCCAGCCGCCACCTGCCCGCGGGCCTTTTGAAAGCGTGGGAAGTGTTTGGCCTGATGGTGATTGGCACGGGGGTGTTCTTCTACGCCGCCTTCCAGTTGAACGGCTTGGCCCTGGCCCTGGCGCCGGTAGCCGCCGCCTACGTGGTGCTTTACTCCTTAGCCAAGTATCACACCTGGGCCTGCCATTTCGTCTTGGGCTCGGCCCTGGCCATATCGCCCTCGGCGGCGTGGATCGCGGTCAACGGCAGGCTCGACCCGGAACCGGTGTTATTGTCGCTGGCTGTTGCCCTGTGGGCGGGAGGTTTCGACGTGATCTACGGCTGCGCCGATATCGAGTTCGACCGCTCGTACGGCATCTATTCCCTGCCCAAGCGGTTTGGCATCTCCGCGGCCCTGTGGACCACCAAAGTGATGCACATTGGGGCCGCCGCCGCCCTGCTGGCGCTGGGAATCTGGATGGACCTTTCCTTCTATTACTTCATCGGCTGGGCCATCGCCGTCGGCCTATTGGCCCTGGAAAACAGCCTGGTCCGGGCCGACGATCTCTCCAAACTTAGGTCGCCATTGTTCCAGTACAACAGCGTCATCTCATTGGTATTGTTGTTATTCACCATCCTGGCGATAGCGCTGTGAGTGGCTCGGCGTCCAGGCCGGTTATCGTGGGAATCACCGGCGCCAGCGGAGCGGTGATGGCCAGGGCGACGGTGGATGCCCTGCTGCGGCAGGACATTCCGACCGTGGCGCTGTGCTCCAACGCCGCCCGGCTGGTCTGGCAGGAAGAGATCGGGGAGAACTTCAACGACAAACTGATCGAATGGCAGGAGCACCCGAGCTTTACCCATTACGCCATCAACGACCTTAGAGCGCCTGTTGCCAGCGGCACCTACCCCACGGCAGGGATGGTCATCGTGCCCGCCAGCATGAACAGCATCGCCTCCCTGGCCAATGGCATGTCCGGCAACCTGCTCCTACGCGCCGCCGACGTTTGTCTGAAGGAACGGCGCTCTCTAGTTCTGGTCCCCAGGGAGACACCGCTGCACAGCATCCATCTACAGAACATGCTTACCCTCAGCCAGATGGGCGCTGTTATCGTTCCGCCTGAACCGGCCTTTTATCTGCAGCCCAAGGGCATCGACGACATAGTCGATTTCGTGGTCGCCCGTATCTTCGTGTCTCTGGGCCTGCAGCCGGAGATGCCCGAAGATATGCGATACACCGGCCCGGCCACGTGACCACCGGCTTGAGCAACTGGTCGACTCGGCATGGCTGAACTACAGGGCGCTGAGAAGCAGAAGTACGTAGCCGATCTTTTCTCCCGTATATCGGGCCGCTATGACCTGATGAACGACCTGATGACGCTGGGCATGCACCGGCGCTGGAAACGCCGGACCGCGGCGCTGGCGGCCCGTGGCCTGAGCGGCCCGGCCATCGATGTCTCCAGCGGGACCGGCGACCTGGCTTTGGCCCTGGCCCGCCGACCGGAGGTTGACCGGACCGTGGGCTTGGACCTACTGCAGAGCATGGTCTCGCGGGCCGCCGCCAAGGCAAAGGCCCAAGGCTTGTCAGGCTCGGTTACCATGATGACCGGTGACGCCCTCTCCCTACCCTTCGCCTCGGGCAGCTTTGCCTGCGCCACCGCCGGGTTCAGCCTTAGAAACATGCCCGACGTGGGGGCGGCATTGGCGGAAATGGTCCGCGTGGTCCAACCCGGGGGGCGGGTGGCCATCTTGGAGTTGTCGCCGATGCCCAAGGGTCTTCGTTCCACCATGTTCCGGCCCTTGTTCCACGGTCTGGTGCCGTTCATCGGACGGTTGGTTGCGGGGGAGCGGGCCGCCTATTCCTATCTCCCCAAGTCGGTGGACCATTTCTTGGATGCCGACCGCCTGGCCGAATTGCTCTCCGTATCGGGCCTCGACGAAGTCGGGTACCGGCGTCTTGGTTTCGGCACGGTGGCCTTGCATTGGGGCGTGAAACGGGGCTAGTTCTGTCGAGGGGACATCCATTATCAAGGCCCCAAGTTTTACCGGAATCGCGCGTCGATTCCGCCTGGTCTAACACGCTATCGAGCTTGTTTCTCCTTTACCCGTGGGGTAGACTAGGGTCAAGTTGGCGGTATTCGACACACCGGTTCGGGCTATATTTACCGCTCATGAGTATCAACGATGGTCACCATGCTGGACAAACTCGACCCCGTTATTCGCCGCTACCATGAGATTGAAGAATCCATGGGAGACCCTGAGGTCGCGGCCGATTTCGAACGTGTCCAAGAGTTGGCCAAAGAACGGGCTTCTCTGGAGAACCTGGTCGATATCGGCGGCCGCTACCGAGGTTTAGTAGAGGAGATCGAGGACCTGCAGTCGCTCGTCCGCGACGGTTCCGACCCTGAGCTGGTCCTGATGGCCAAGGAAGAACTGGAAGAGGCCCAGGCCAAGCTGGAACAGCTGTCCCAGACGCTGCGGCTGGCCCTGCTCCCCAAGAACCCCAATGACGAGCGGGACGTGATCGTGGAGATTCGCGCCGGCACCGGTGGGGCTGAGGCCGGGATATTCGCGGCCGATCTCTACCGGGCCTATTCCCGCTACGCGGTGAACCAGGGTTGGTCCGTGGATGTGATGGACTCCAACTCCACTGAGGTGGGTGGGTTCAACAAGATTGTCTTCCAGATCGAAGGCAAAGGCGTTTTCAGCCGGATGAAGTTTGAAAGCGGCGTTCACCGCGTTCAGCGCATCCCCAACACCGAAACTCAGGGCCGCATCCACACATCAACCGCCACGGTGGTTGTGCTACCAGTGGTCGACGAAGTTGAAGTGAAGGTCGACCCCAACGACCTCCGCATCGATATCTTCCATGCCGGCGGCCACGGCGGTCAGAACGTCAACAAAGTGGCCACGGCCGTGCGCATCGTCCACGAACCTTCCGGCCTGACGGTAGTCTGCCAGGACGAGCGTTCCCAGCACAAGAACAAGCAGCGGGCCATGTCGATGCTCAGGTCCAGGTTGTACGAGGCGGAGCAGATCCGGAAGGATGCCGAGTTGAGCGAGACACGGCGTTCCCAGGTTGCCGGGGCCGAGCGGTCGGAGAAGATTCGCACCTACAACTACCCGCAAGACCGGGTGACCGACCACCGCAGCAACGAGAACTTCCACGACATTCCCCGGCTGATGGCGGGCGGTCTGGAAGACATGTTCGACAAGCTAAGCGCCTGGGAAGAGGAACGACTCCTGGCCGATGCCACCGCCTAACTCCCAGCACAAGCCCAGCAGGGCGTTGATCCTTGACACGGCGATATCGTTCGGCGCGGCGTTTGGCCCCGTTTTACCTTTCGAGCGCAACCCATTCGATTCGACGACTTAGGATATAAAGCCGCCAATGGCGATCCTCCGCAACGTGATTCAAGACACCCACCAGAGACTGGAATCGGCTGGGATCCCCGACGCCCGCCTTGAGGCCGAAGTGATGGTGATGACCGTGATGCGCATGCCGAGGCAGAGCCTGTTCGCCGAACAGGAGTCCGAGGTTTCCGGGCAACAGCAAGCCGGCCTGGAACAACTGCTGGCGCGCCGGCTCGAGCGGGAGCCACTGGCCTATATCCTGGGGCAGCGCGAGTTCTACGGCATCAGTGTGGTTGTAAACCCGTCGGTCCTGATACCCCGCCCGGAAACCGAGGGCCTGGTGGAGCATGCCCTATTCATGGCCATGATGGGCATGGAATCCCGGGACTTGGTGATCGCCGATGTTGGCACCGGCACCGGCGCGATAGCCATCAACCTGGCCATTCACCTGCCCGCCGCCAGGATCTTCGCCGTCGACGTATCCGACGCGGCGCTGGATGTGGCCGCTTACAACATCAGGGGACACGGCGTGGCCGACCGGGTGACCCTGGCCATCGGTGACCTGTTGGACGCAGTGCCGGAGCCGGTAGACCTCATCGTGGCCAACCTGCCCTACATCCCCACCGGCCGGATACCGACCCTGCAGCCAGAGGTCCAGAAAGAACCGCTGTTGGCCCTGGACGGTGGACCGGATGGCCTGGACTTGGTCCGCCGTCTGCTGATCCAGTCTGAAGACAAGCTCAAGGACCACGGCATCATCCTCTTGGAACTGGACCCGGAACAGGTCCCGGTGGTCCAAGGATTGGCGTTGCAGCATTTCCCCGAGGGCGCCACCAGCGTCGAACAAGACCTGGCCCACCTGGACCGCGTCTTGGTCATCCACAGCCAGTCTCCGGAGTAGATGCCGGGACCCGTCCGCACCTGCGGTGAGTATGCCCCGAGACCACTGATGCCCCCGCTTTTCCTCCCAGAAACGCCCGGACTTGGATGCCTGGGTCATACCGAGGTAATCCCAATCATGGCAAATTCTCATGATTCGGGAATCTCAGTTTGATATTGACCCATTCTGAGCCAAGGAGGCCGACGCCCAGGCGATGCGGTACTGGTATAAGTCAAAGGGGACCCAACTTGGCAAGGGGTCCTGGCCATTGACCACCGCCTAGTGCGGCACTCGGACAAAGCCGGCTTGGATATCCGGGCAACCGGCTAAGATAGCCCGGCCAACCCCCAGGGGGCGATTCGCGTATCCGCGGACTGGAATCAAACAACGAAAAAGGCCAGGCTATCTTGATTGATCCCCTGGCCTCTTAGTTACCAGATGGTATAACACAGCCCCTTTTGTCTCGCCGGCATGCACTACCGGATGAACCCACCGTGTTCGCTTAACCTTTTCCTCCTGCTGATTCGCTAAATCGCTGTTGGGCAGGCGAAGCTGACGGTTATTGGGTTTTAATTATGTCAATTTAAGAGCCGATGGGCTTGCCGCCCCCACCTGGCAGGTATAGCTTCTAGTTCCTCTACTTTTACGGCCGTAGGGGCCGCAGACGGGAACTTCCAAGCATGATCCAATATGTATTTTCGGACCGTTTTCACCTCCTGATGGATGCCGCCCTGACACGGGCTGGACAATCCCGATTTGCCGTGTGAATGAGGCTTTCCACGTTGTTGTGCCGTACTAGGGTCTCGGACCAGTCCGGGTTTCGCCTGCCATGATGGGTGCGTCGGTCCGGTCCTGTCCGCTCATTTCCCCTGACATCAATACTGTATATCCGCCGGTATGAGGGCAACAGAGACGAATGGTACCTTTTGCCCGGGCCGTGTGGCCCGCCCCACGCCCAAGATCAGCCTTTTAGCTCCGATTCACAGGCCGGTTATCTCAAAGGTGGAAACCTCTCCCGAATCCACGTCCGCTACCCGGATGGCGTGGTTGTTGGTGTCGGCGATGTACATCTTGCCGTTGGCGAAGCTGATGCCGCTGGGCTCGGAGAACTGGGCTACCTCGGCCGCCCCGTCAGTATGGCCGAAGGCCCCGGTTCCCAAGACGGTGAAGGCGCTCCTGGTGGCGGGCAGCACCCGCTTGATCTTGTGGTTGTAGGTGTCGGCGATATAGATCACGCCGTCGTGGTGGGCGATGCCGATGGGGTGTTGCAGCCTGACCCGGTGGTCCGAACCGTCCACGTCGCCAAAGACGAACAGGTCCAGGCCCACGATGGTCTGCACTTTGCCCGCCGGGTTGATATCTGCCGACCGCACCGAGCTGGTCTCACTGTCGGCGAAGTAGAGCTTGACCCCGTCGGTGGCGATGCCGCACGGCTGGGCCAGCTCCGCGTTCGCCAACGGCCCGTCGGTGATCGCCTCTTTGCCGTTTCCAGCGAAGGGTCCGGCCATGCCCGAATCCAGATCCATGGACCATAGTTGATGGATCCCGGCCATGGCGATATACAGGATTCCGTTATGGTGCACCAGGTCGAACGGGGAGCTAAGTTCCATGGTCCGGCCCGGGCGGGTGCCTTCCCTGGTATGTCCCTGCTCGCCGGTGCCGGCGATGGTCGCCAGCTTCCCCGTCCCCAAGTCAATCTTGCGTATCGCGTGGTTCTCCGTATCGGCCACATACAGCGTCTCGCCATCCAGCGCCATGCCCTGCGGATGGTTGAAGGCGCAGCCGGCGAGATCGCCATCAGTCAGACCCTCTTGGCCGCTGCCGATGACGTCCCGCACAGCGCCGTCCAGTGAAGTTACCACGACACGGTTATGGTTGGTGTCGGCGATGAAAAGGCGGCCGCTCGGCCCGTCGGCCAGCACCTTTCCGGGAAAACTGAGCAGCGTCTCCGGCGCCGATCGAAACTTGGACGGCAACGGTTCGTGATTTAAAAGACCCTGGGCGTCAAACTCGGCCAACATCTTGCCGAGTAGTCCATCGAAGGCGTCATAACTCATCTCGCCTTCGTGTTTGCCAATCACATTTCCCTGGGGGTCGATGAACATCAACGTCGGCCAGGCCCGGCAGGAATACTGCTGCCAAACCTGGAATTCAGAGTCGTTGATCACCGGGTGCTCCAGTTCGTACCGGCGCACCGCGCTGGCCAGATTGCCGGTGTCCTTTTCGTTGGGGAATTTGGCCGTGTGGACACCGATCACCGCCAGTTCATTGGCGTACTTATTTTCCAGTTTCCGCAACTGCGGAAAGATGTGGGCGCAGTTGATTCAACAGTAGGTCCAGAAGTCCAGGACCACGATCTTTCCCTTGAGTCCCCGCAGGGTCACGGGCCGGTCAGAATTGATCCACTCCAGCCTTTCCGGAAATTCGGGCGCGGCCAGCTTGCCGGCGAATGATCCGCTGCTCATGGCGTCCCCCATATGTCAGATCGGCCGGCGGCCCCTTCGCGGGGCTGCCGGCCGGTATGTCCAGATTGATGGTGTGCAGACGGCGCTCTTAAGCTCCCGGCGCAGGCTCGAATGCCAAGGTGGCGTAGCGCATGAAGATCGCGCCCACCGGCACGCCCAGCGGCGCGTTGGCCACCAGAACGGCGATGACATGCTCGGTCCCCGGGACCGCCGGGTCTTCGATGAGGATGCGTTTGGGGGTGTTGTTGCCGGTTACCACCCACTTGTCGCGGTCGATGTTCCCATCAACGTAGACCTCGCCGTAGTTGTCCACGTTGGTCTCGAACCAGACCCGGCCGCCGGCCACGTTCTCGCCCTTCACCTGGGCGGGGATGGTGATCTTGATCCGGTACCAAGCAAAGGTGAAGCCAACCGAATGCCGCTCTTGGATGTCGGCGTTCTGCGGCCACCAGGAGTCGTCGTAGTCCGGAAGGCGGGCTGGGCTCTCTCGCATCTCGGCCACCAAGCCCTGGTTGGGCTCGCCGGGAACCAGGCCGGGGGCGATCCTCCAGCCGTCTGAATCAACCACCGCCCGGTCGCCGGGCAGTTCTAGGTCCAATGATACTCGGGGCATGTTTACTCCTAGATCGGTGTGTCGTTTATTCGCAGGGCGGTCCGTCGTAGCCCGAAGGCCGGGCGCCGCTCAGGTGCCGGCCAAAGAAGTCCAAGGTCCGCGGCCACGACATCTCTGCCGCCGCTCTCTGGTAGCGGGGCGGGTTGGCCGGGTTCATGAAGGCATGATTGGCGCCGGGGTAGGTGTAGAACTGATGGGGAACGGCGAACTTGTTCAACTCGGCGTCCAACACGACCATGTCATCTTGGGAAGGGTTTTCGTCAACCTCCCCGAAGTGGAACAACACCGGGCATCTGATGTTGCATGTCGCCGCGAACGGCGCCTGGGTGGCGCTCCCCCACGGGACCATTATGTTCCCGCCGTAGTAGGGCACGGCGGCTTTGAAGACCGGATTAGTCGCGGCGGCCAGCCAGGTAACCCGCCCACCCATGCAGAACCCGGTGATGCCGATACGGTCCGAGTCGATGGAAGAATGACCGTTGAGAAAATCCACGGTGGCGTTGATGTCGTCAATGATCAGCGGGTCGTCCAGTTGGTCCCGCTTGGTCTTGCCGGTGCTCTCAACCATTTCGTCGGTGATCCGGTGGAACAGGTCCGGGGCCACTGCCGCGTAGCCAGCGCCGGCGAGTTTATCGGCCATGTCTTGAATGAACTTGTCCACGCCCGATGCGTGCTGGGCGACCACCACGGCCGGAAAGGGACCGGTGCCTTCGGGCACGCTGGCGTAGACATCCATCTCAGACCCGTTAACCTGCAACTTTTCCCAGAACGACGGCATACAGCCCCTCCCAACTCAGATACGAATCATCCCCAAATTTCGCCCCACCTACTTCACGGCAGCTACTTCCCGACAGCCTACTTCAGGTGCTGGTCAAAGAACTCGATCGTCCGGGTCCAGGCCACTTTGCCCGATTCTTCGTGGAACCGGTCGGGGTTCGTGAAGTCCATGAAGGCGTGGTTCGCGCCCTCGTAGGTATGGAACACGTGGTCCTTGCCCAGGCGCGTTAGCTCGGCGTCAAACTTGTCCCGGTCGTCAACCGATGGGTTGCCGTCCAACGACCCGAAATGGAACAGCATGGGGCAGTTGATGTTGCTGGCCATGGAGAACGGAGTGTCTCCTGGCCCCCAATTGCCCATGATGTTGCCGCCGTAGAAGGGCACGGTGCACTTGAAGACGGGGTTGGTGGCGGCCATCAACCAGGCGATCCGCCCGCCCATGCAGAATCCGGTCACGCCCAACCGGCCACTGTCGATGGACGGGTTGGCCGTGAGGAAATCAACGGCGGCGTTCATGTCGGCGATGATGTCCGCATCTTTCAGGTGGCCCAGGCGGTCCAAACGGGGGCCATCCATAACTTCCTTTGGAAACCGGTGGAACAGGTCCGGCACCACGGCCACATACCCGGCCTCGGCCAAGTGGTCGGCCATCTTACGGTCAAAGTCATCCAGCCCGCCGACATGAAAGGCGATCACCACGGCGGGATGAGGTCCGGAGCCCTCCGGCAACGCCGCATACATGTCCATCTGGCTGCCGCCGACAGTCAACTTGTCAGTAAAACTAGGCACGGTGGATCACCTCATTATCTTGTCCGGGGTTTTGTCTGTGGGTCATTCGGGATTCGGATTGGCGAATTCTACCAGAATCCGGAGCGGCGGGCATCAGGGGCTCCAACCCAAACCGCAAAGGGGCTGTCGCGCATTCATTATCTACGTAAATGGACAGGTGCTTCCGGAGAGAAAACCCGTTACCCGCCGGATTTGACATTTAGGCGCCCGGTATTTTAGGATGCATAATCTCTAATATCACTGATATGGTTATGACCTAATCAGTGATGCCTTGTATGCCGGAAACACAGGTCTGATGGCGAACTCCCGGGCCTGCGTCGAAGGGTCTGTTACCGGATTTCCTAGCCGATTCTAACGGGCCAGGCTCTGGTAATAGATGGTCTGTCTCAATATCCAGCCCGTTATTCATCGAGGGAGGCGCGTATGAATCGCACGAGAGTGGCATTAGGTCTCGACCCGATGGTGTTCATCGCAGCATTTTGTTTGGCGTCCAGTATCACCTTGTTCTTGATACTGTTCAACAACGTGCTGGCCAATTTTGGAACAGGGAGCGTGGAAGATATAACCGGCCGGTACTGGCCCAAGGAATCCGCCGCCGGTCTCTCAGGGCCTCTGGCGACGACTGTCACGATCAACGTGCCTTCCACACAGGCATGGACCAATACCGGGCTTACGGTCGGCTCCGGCTACACCATATCGGTGACCGGGACCGGAGTCATAATCTTCGACTCGGCCGGTCGAACTGCCGGACCGGACGGCGTCGACCCGGGTGGGAGCTGCTCCAACCTGGTCACCGATCCCAGTGTCCAAGGACAGTCGCTGGTTGGAAACATAGCAGCGGCGTCCAGCTTAGACGGGAAAGGCTTCTTCATCGGGTCCAGTTTTGACGGTACAGTTCCGATAGCCAATACAACGGACGCTGCCGGAACCCTATTCCTGGGATTCAACGATGGGTTCGTTAAATGCGACCGAAGCGGATTGGACACCGGCGGAGTGGGCGACAACAGTGGTTCGTTCACGGCGACCGTAACCGTCTTGGCTCCGCCACCACCTCCGCCGGTACTGTCAGTAACGGTGCCGCTCTCTACTGACGTCACGCTGGGTGTTTCCGGCACGTCGACAACGATTCCGGTGGACGTGCTCAACGCGCCATCCGGGGACTTGGGCGCCTACCAATTCGAGATTGCCTACGATTCCACCGTTATCACCGCCACTGCGGTATTGGGCGGTGACTCGCCATTCAACGGCATCACCGCCTCAAATATCACCAGTCCCACTTCCGGGGCCGGTGTTGTAGCCTGGAACCATTTCCAATGTGGCTCACAGTCCGTGCCGGCGGCAATCACCGTCGCGAACGTAGTGTTCGAGGCTGTGGGAACTGCAGGGCAATGCAGCGTTGTTGACCTGACGGTGGTGGAGATCGTGGACAACGCAGGCGCGGCCCTGACGAACACGCACCAAGATGGACAGATCTGTCTGGTTTCGATCACTGCCACGGCTGAAACCGGCCTGGTGGCGGTCCAAGATGTGGATGACCCGGCCTTGCCCACTGGCGTCAAGTCCACCATCGACCTGATCAAAAACACCGCCACCGGAACACCGTTGCCAACCCGGGAAATAGCAAGCTACGAAGCTAATATCACATTCCCTGCAGCCCAGGCGGTCGGCACGGACTGCCGGTTGAAGTCGCCATTTACTTCCGGTGTCACCGACTGCTCGATCCTGGCAGGGTCGGTCCACATGCAGGCGACCGCTGTCACAACGGGAACCGGCGTCGTGGCCCCGATCGACCCACTGGCCTTCGTTGCTCTCCGGTTGTTGGGGTCCAATGATCCGGTGTCGGGTCTGACGACCGTAAGCCTGACTTTCGTAGAGATATTGGACGGCGCTGGGAATCCGATCGAACAGGAACCGCCGCCCGATTCCAGGACTTTCCTACGGGGTGACGCATCGGCCAACGGAAGTGTCGGCATCAGCGATGCGCTGTTCATTGGCCAGTACCTGGTGTCGCCTGCCTCCAGGCCGGTGGGCGAGGGCCCTGGCCAGGTCCATCCGGTAAATGCGGGGAGCGTGAACCACGATGGGCCAAATGATGTGATCAGTTTAGCCGACGCCATACTCATCGCCCAGTTCTTGGTCGGCAACGTGGATGAGTTCTACGAGCCGATCCCGTAGAGGGAAGGATGTCCATAATCAAAATCGTAAAAAACGTATTTAGGTCGTTGCCGGTCAATCGGTTGTTCCTGCTAGCGGTCGGGGTATCGGCTGCGGGGGTGATTACGCTGTCGATCCCGGCGCGGCCAGCGCTGGCCGGTCACACCACGCTGGCCGTGCTGCCGGCGCCGTTGCTGATGGGTCCAGGCGACCAGGACGTCTTGGATCTGTGGGTATTCGGGCTGGACGATACCGACCGGTTAACCGGGTATTCCGTGACCTTGGACTATGACCCGGCAGTGATCACGGTTGACGGCGTGAGCGGAGGAAATGCCCCCTTCGACCAGATACCGACCTCATCCATTGACAACGGTTCGGGCCGTGTCACCATCAGCCCGAACCGGACGCGGGGCGGGGCCGCCGAGGACGCACTCCTGGCAAGGATCAGCGTCTCGGCGGTTGGGGAGTTGGATGCGTCAACCGCCCTGAGGTTCTCCGGCGTGGAACTCAAGGGCAGTCTGGACCAGGCCATCGCGGTCGGGTCCGCGCAGCACGGCCGCGCCGAGGTGTCCAACGCCGCGGTGATGATTGGCACCTCATCGGTAGCCCTGGGCCAATCGACAACGGTCCCGGTGACCGTTGTATTTACTCCCAAGGGAGGATTGGCGGGATATAACATATCGGTCGGCTACAACCCGGCTGTCATCAGGATCGACGGCATATTGCCGGGAGAAGCTCCCTTCAGCGGGTCGCCCATATTCAGCGTGACCCAAGAGCAGGGCTTCGTAAACATCGTGGGATTCCACGGTGAAAGGCCGGGACCAGTTGGGCGCACTGTTGTCCTGAACATTCAGGTCACCGGAATGACCAAAGGGGCCAGTCCATTGGACGTCACGATCAAAGACCTGGTCAACGCCATGGACGCAACAAGCTGGCCGGCCACAGCCTCGAGCGGATCAGTGCGGGTGGTTGCAGAGTCGCCCGGCGGCTCTTCGGCCCCAGCTCTAACCCCCAATGCCATTTCGCTTGCCATGGACGGACGGTCGGCGTTGGATGGCGCGGTGGTGTCAGACGTTACCCCGACGGGCGGCACGGTGATCTCCCTGCCGAAAAATAACGTTACCCTAACTATTCCACCCGGAGCGGTCAAAGAGGTGGGATTCGTCGCCATGCGTGAATCCGGCGGCGGCATGGGTTCCACGGCGCCGCCGAGCCGTGACCTTGGAAACGTCGTCGAGGTGAATCTTCTAGATGCCCAGGGCACCCTTCTTACCGATGTATACCTATTGGAACAAGCGGTCCTCAGGATGGGATTCAGCAGTGCAGATCTAGAAATATCCGGACCGAATGGCATCTCGATCCAACGCTATGAGCCGGTACTGGGCCGCTGGCTGCCGCTGGATACCACGGTTGACACGTCTAACCTGCCTGCATCGGCGCGGACGGACAGATTCAGTGTTTTCGGACTGACCTTCCAACAACAGGGGACAGCCGCACCTTCTGATTCCTCACTGGACCAGAATGGACCGGAAGCCGCGCCACCGGTATCTGGCTCAAGCTCGGCCGGCGACTCAGGGACCCCGGCGGAGCAGGCAGCTGATTCCGGTACAGCAGATGGGCCTATATCGATGGCCGTGATCGCGTTGATCGCGCTCGCTGTCATCGGGGTAGTAGTCGTGGGGTATCTGTTCTTGAGGGAGAAAGAAACCCAAACCGCGCCCGGTCAAGACGGTATCTAGCGGGCCACCGAGTAATTCCGAGTGAGGTCGTAACCTAAAGGTCGATAACGGTACGGCTCGAGGCTATCGGGCCATGGCTTTATGTGCCGTATCGCTTATCTGTCTTGCCTAGATGAGGCCGTCGGCGCGGACGGCGGTCATAGCTTCTTGGAAGGCGCTGATGGTGTGATCGATCTCTTTCTCGGTGTGAGTGCTGGACACCAGGAAGCATTCGCGGCTCATTATGTCCACTCCCCGGTTCTGCAGGCCCCGCTTCATGGCTGTCGTCGCGGCGGACCCGTTGGTCGCGGCGATCTTGGCGTGGCTCATGGTGCAGGTCTCGCGGTCGCAATCGCAGTCGGCCAGCACCACGTGGATGATGGAAGCGATGCCGTGGGCGTGACCAGGAATCTCCAGCCGGCCAAGCACGTCGTTCAGGCCCGACTTTAGCCTTGCCGCCATGGCGTCGGCATTGGCGTTGATGGGCTCGCTGGCAATCATCTCAAGAGCGGTGGCGCCAGCGACCGCGGAGAGTGGGTTCCCGTTGAACGTACCCGGATGGTATACCCGGTGGTGGTTGTCCCAGTCGGGGTCGTTACGATGGGCGATCATGTCTATGATGTCGGCCTTGCCGCCCACGGCGCCGCCGGGGAGTCCGCCGGCAACGATCTTGGCCATGGTCGTGAGGTCGGGGCTGACCCCGAAGCGGACCTGACTGCCGCCGGGAGACACCCGGAACCCGGTAACAACTTCGTCGAAGATGAGTATGACCCCATTCTGGGCGGTCAGATCACGGAGTCCCTTCAGGTAGTTGGCGGTATCGAAGGGCAACTGGCCGAAATGGGCTCCGGTGGGTTCCAGGATGATGGCGGCGATGTTGGGGTCTCGTTTGATGACGTCTTCCACCGCCCCCAGGTCCCCGGATGGAACGACCACCATGGTGCCCGTGTTGGCTTCTGGTATGCCGGGGGTCGATTGATCGGAACCGGCCATGGCGTAATCGTGCCAGCCGTGGAAGTGGTCCTGCAGCTTGATGATCTTGTCCTTGCCGGTGTAGGCTCGGGCTAGGCGCATCGCCATCAGGGTGGCTTCCGTGCCGGAACTGTGGAAGCGGAGCTTCTCGATGGACGGTATCAAGGCACGGATGGCGTTGGCCCAGCGGATCTCCTCGTCGGTGGATGCGCCCAGGTGGGTGCCCCGCGAGATCTGCCTGGCGACGGCGGCGGCGATGGCCGGGTTGGAATGGCCCAGCAACAGCGCGCCGTGTCCGGAGACGTAGTCCACGTATTCGTTTCCGTCGACGTCCCATTTGCGCGGACCTTCCCCATGGGTCATGTAGAGGGGGAACGGTTGGGCGTAACGGGTGTCATGGGTCACGCCGCCGGGGAACAACTTGGAAGCCTCCACGTACCGTTGGGCCGAGCCGGGGTGCTTGGCGATGTAATCCTCAAGTATCGTTGCCATCTGGCCTCCACATATCCGCGGTTCGCCACAGCCGGCGTTCGCCGCGAAGGGCTTATCGATCGAGGCGTATTGTACCGTTTGCCGCCAGGTTGCGCCATGCAGGTTGCGGCATGTAGATTGGGCCATAACCGGAAGATGCAAAAAGGGGCGGACTGGGGTCCGCCCCTTTGATTGCTAGAAATTCCGCTGACCTTAGTCGTCCGCGTGGGCCGCGACCTGCGCCGGGGCTGTCGGCTCAAACCGCACGTTGGGCACCCACTCCAGCCAGGAGGGTAGGTACCAATTCCACTTGCCCAGAATCTTCATCGAGGCGGGCACCATCACGGTCCGGACGATGGTGGCGTCCACCAGAATCGCCATCCCAAGGCCGAAGCCCATCTGCTGCATACCCACCAAAGACCCGGTGGCGAAGCCCCAGAATACGGCAACCATGATGAGGGCCGCACCGGTGATCAACCGGCCGGTGGAACGGATGCCGAACGCCACGGCGTCGACGTTATCGAGGGTCTCGTCGTACCGCTCCCGGATCCGGGACAGCAGGAATACGTGGTAGTCCATGGACAACCCGAATAGGATGCTGAACAGGAATAACGGTATCCATGATTCGATGGTCGACGATTCTTGAAATCCGAAGGTGCCGGCCAAGAACCCTTTCTGGAACACCAGAACCAATATGCCGTAGGCCGCGCCAACCGCCATCAGGTTGAGGATGATGGCTTTGATCGGAAGCACGATCGACCGGAACACCACCAGCAACAGCAGGAAACTGACGCCCAAAACGAAGGGGAACACGATCTTCGCCGAGTTCGACGATACATTGAAGAACTCTCTGTTGAAAGCAGTCTCCCCGGTGACGTAGATCTTGGCGCCGGTGCCGGCGAACGCCTCTTCCACGTAGATGTCGTCCAGCCGGGTGACGGCCCCGATGGACTGTTCCCCGGAGGTGTCGCCCGCCACCGGGACCGCTAACAACGCAACCGTACCGCTGTCAGAGATAATCAGTTCGCGAGGTGCGCTGAACGCGTCGTCCGCCGCCAACAATTCGATGAGGCGCGCGATCCCCGCTTGGACGGCGGGGGCCCGGACGTCGTCGGCCACAATCACGACCTCAGCCGGCGTCACCTCGCCGAAGGAGAACTTTTCGTCCATGGTCAGGAACGCCTGCTTGGATTCCAGTTCATCCGGGAACGTGGATATGCCCGCGAACCCGGTGTTGATACTGAAGAAGGGCACGATGGCCGCGATCAGCAGCCCGCTGGTGACGATCAGACTAACCACCGGCCAGGCCATCACGGTGCGGACCCACTTATCCCAGAAGCCCTTGCTCTCGAAATAGGTGGGCGCCGTGTCGAAGCTTCCGATGCCGATCTTTGACATCCAGATGAAGAAGTTCAGGTTTCCCAGCTGCCTCCGGACCAATAGACGATAAACCAAGGACAGCAAGTACGGCCCGCCGAAGAATACTATGGAGACGGCCAGTACGATCGATCTCCACAGGCCTTGTCCCGTGGTCTGCCTGAGATACCAACTCGATAGCCGGTCGAAGAGCATCAGCATCGAAGGGAGCAGAGTCATTGAGGCCAACATGGCGGCCAACACCACGAAGATGGCGCCTAAACCTATGGATATGAAGATGTTGAACGGGATGAGCAACATGCCGACCAAGGCCAGCACCACGGTCATTCCGCTGAAGACGACGGCCCGGCCCGCGGTGGCCCCGGCGCGGGCGACGGCATCTATCCTTTCTGCGCCTAGGCTGCGTTCCTCCCGGTAGCGAGACTGGACGAACAATGAGTAGTCGATACCCACGGCCAGCCCAATCATCGTGATGATGTTGGTCACGAAGAATGCCAACTCGAAGAAGGTGCCCACCGCGGCCGAGATTCCCAGGGCTAAGGCGATCGATACTATTGCCATCACCAAGGGCACGGCCGCGATCGCCAGGGCGCCCAGCACCACCATCAAGATGATCAAAGCGATGGGCACGCCGAATGATTCACCCTTTTCCAGGTCCCTCTGGCCTATCTCCCGGTTGTCCAGGCCGATGGTGGCCTGGCCGGTTATCTTGATGTCGAACGCATCTTTTTCGGCGGCCGCTGCTTCATGAACGACGTCCACCACTGATTCGATGTTCTTGGAGTTCTGGTCGAAGTCACCAGCCATCACAAAGGTGATCAGGGTGGTGGCCCGGTCGTCGGACACCAGGGCAGGCACTCCGGTGTTGTAGAAATTACCCAGTGTTTCCAGGCGGACTTTGTCTGGACCCAACGCCCCGATATCGGCGGTCAGCGATTCGACCGCGTGCTGGTATTCCGGGTCGTCGACCGTATACTTGGTCGAATCGAATACGACGACTTCGTTGGTGCCGGTGGGTCCTCGAATCTCGGCTTCCAAGATGTCGATCCCTACTTTGACCTCGGCGTCGTTGACAAAGACGAACTTGGTAGTCAACCCGTCTTGCAGGAAACCGCTGACCATCACCATAGAGGCGACGATGATGATCAGCCAGATGCCGATCACCCGCCATGGGTGGCGAGCGCTCGCCCGCGCCAAGTGCTCCGTCGAGAGATTAAGTGCCATCGTTCCGACTCCTCCAAAATACCCGTTGCCCAGTCTGATTAAATGGCGGTGATATCAACGCCCGATTCGGTCCGGACCGTGCCTTGATACAAAGCCCGCATAGCCTTCCCGCAGGCGGCTGTGTCGATCTGTGGGTCCAATGTTCGGTGGAGCACCAGACCGTGAAACATGCCCATCACCGTGATGCCCAAAGCCTCCGGGTCGAGATGGGCATCGACCTCGCCTCGTTCTTGCGCCTGCCGAAAGATCTCCGTGAACGCCTTCCCCAAAGTGTTGAACGTCACTTCCATTAAGGCTTTTCTGACCTCGGCGCTGCGCACCGCTTCCGACCACACCTGAATGTTCATCATGGTCGGTTCACGGTGCTCCTCGCCTTCCAGCATGGCCAAGCCGTGTTCCAATATGGAATCCAATGCCTCTAGCGGGGTACTGCCCTGGGACATGACCCCGCTGATGAAGTCGGCTATGCCTTCCTGGCAGCCCAAACAAGAGGCGGCGATGATGTGTCCCTTGCTGGGAAAGTACTTGTACACCGCGCCGGGGCTGAGTTTGGCCTCCCGGCAGATGTCTTGGATGCTGGTCTGATGGAATCCCTGGCGCGCGAAGCACGCCTGTGCCGCCTCCAATATCTGTTGGCGGCGGGCTTCGATGTGGGCATCGCTTACTTTTGGCATCAGGCACCTATAAAAAACGATGATTCGTTTTTTATCCGCGAACGATTGATCGTTTATACACGCGCCAAACTAGGATGTCAATGGACACGGTAACCCCATCGCTTGGCGGGGAGCTACAGATTACTGTGAGAGCCCCGTATTAATCTTGCGTGGCCTAAATCGTCATTCTGAAAACCGTCGGCTGACCGGCGGAGCTGGGCGCAGTAAAATAGAGTATCCTGCCTTTGGCCTGGGCCCAGTTTCGGGAAATCGGGAATACGAGGAACCGGCCGTGCGGCACATCATTCACGCCGACCTGGACGCGTTCTACGCCACCGTGGAGCAGCTGGACAACCCCGAGTTGGCCGGCAAGCCGGTCCTGGTCGGCGGAAAGCCGGAGAACCGGGGAGTGGTCGCCACGGCTTCCTACGAAGCCAGACAGTTCGGCGTGCATTCGGCCATGCCCATGAGGACTGCCGTGCACCGCTGTCCCCAAGGGATCATCGTCTCGCCAAGATTCACCCGCTACCGGGAGATGTCACGCCAGGTACAGCAGATCTTTCGAGACCTAACGGACCTGGTTGAACCCCTATCTCTGGACGAGGCCTACTTGGACATCACCGCCGTGGTCGAAGCCGGCAAAAAACCCCTGGCCGTGGCCCTGGACCTCAAACAAAGAGTGGTGGAAGAGACCGGACTGGTCCTGTCGGTGGGTGTGGGGACCTGCAAGTCGGTAGCCAAGATCGGGTCCGACCTGGACAAGCCCGACGGCCTGGTGGTGGTCCAGCCGGGGGACGAAGCTGAGTTTCTGGCCCCGCTGGCGGTGAACAAGCTGTGGGGCATCGGACCCAAGACCGCGGAACGGCTTCGGCGCGACGGCATCGAGACCATCGGACAGCTGGCGGCCCAACCTCTGGAGTGGTTCGCCAAGGTTTTTGGCGTGCGGTCGGCCGGTGTGCGGGACAAAGCCCTGGGCCGCGACGACGAGCCGGTCCAGACCGAGCGCGCCGCCAAGTCGCTGTCCTCGGAGACCACCTTCGCCAGCGACCTGGGCAGCGAGACCGAGTTAAAGAGCGTGGTGGAACGCCAGGCCGTCAGCGTGGCCCATCAGTTGGAGCGCAACGGTCTAAAGGGGCGCACGGTGACGGTGAAGCTGCGACTGTCTGACTTTACCACCTTCACCCGCCAGTCCACCCTGCCCTTTCACACCAACGCGGAAGAACCGATCAAAGAGACGGCCTGGTCGTTGCTGTCCGCCGAACTGGCGCCCGGCCGAACCTTCCGGCTCCTCGGCGTCGGCGTAACCAACTTTGGCGATGACTTGGAATACGGGGAAGAAAACTCCCAGCAGGTCCGGCAGCTCCCCCTGTTCAGCGATGGGGACGTTTCTGCCGAGAGAATGGCTGAAAACTAAGCGCTTCTTAGGGAATCACCGAAGACTAGCCAACCTTCACCACAAGCGGCCCCCAGTTTCGCAGCAATCCCGCTCGTCCTTAGCCTGTCGGAGGACCGCTTGCCACCAGCCAATACGCCAACCTAGCGGAACAGGTCCTTGTCCGACCCGCGTATGATTCGCTGGATGCTGGCATCCTCCATGGGGGTGTAGTCGTAGCCCCGGATGATGCTGACGGGCACCCCGGCCACCTTGCCGCCGACCAACTCCCCCGCAGCGGCTAGCTCGTCGGCCACGGCGATCTCGGTGGTGAACATCTCGTGCCCGTGGCTGTCCATCTGGCCTACGTAACTGTGCACCGGGTCCATGCCGGCGATGCCGATGGCCACGTCGGCGGCGGCGTTGCGCCAGGGACGGCCAAAGGTGTCGGAAACGATCACCGCCACGACCACGCCCAGCCGGTCCTTCACCGCCTGCCGGATGCCCCGGGCTGAGGCGTCGGAGTCGTCGGGCAGCAGGGCCAGGGTGTCATTGCCGGGGATGTTGGAGGCGTCGATGCCGGCGTTGGCACAGTAGAAGCCGTGCTTGGTCTCGGAGATTATCACCCCCCGGTCCATGCGCACGATGCGCTTGGACTCGCGGAGGACCCACTCGGTGTGCCGCGGGTCGCGCCGGTGTCCCTCGGTGATCGAGATGGCCAGGGGAGAAGCCTCGACGTCGCTGAGCTTGACCACTTTGCCTTCGACCTTGGAGACCACCTTCTGGGTCACGATCAAGACGTCCCCTGACTCGATGCCCGTTCCCTGGGCCAGGGCGGCGTCGATGATCGCGCCGGCCAGATCATCGCCGTCCTTGAACTCGGGCATGCCCTCAACACCGATAACGCGCACTTCCGGCGGCATAAATTCAGCACCTCTACTGGAGTGGTGGTTAGTATACAGGCTGCGGACGAAATATTTGGCTCACTAATCAGCCTTTACATATCGGATTCCATCGATCATTCAAGTCGGACTCCTCGGCGAGCCTCGCATTTCTGTTCGCGCTGCTCCCATGAACGTGAATATGAGTGGCTCCCTGCTTTTGAATACAAAGCATTTTGTGATGGTTGTCGAACCGGTCACTCAAGTCACCTGTTTCGCCAATATATATCGGCGCGAATCTGCCTGGCTTGGTTTCCTTCGCGAAGATGTAGTTCCCTGGCTGGCCTTTAAACGATTGGCCAATCGGATAAATCCGATATTTATACTTCTGCCCTGACTTTCCTGGCCAGTAAATCTCCCGAACTTCGGTAGCAACCACGACGCACACCTCACCTACAAATTCCTATTTTGTTGTTTCAAATTTTACCAACCGCCTCCATAGGGCCGGTCAATTACCTAGTGTCATGAGATAAACCCCTATGCTACAATCTGACTTGCCGACAGCCTCGCCTCCTGGGCCGATCCGTGCCTGGATATTGGGCGTTGGCAGCTTCCATAAACCGTTACTTCGAAGGTGCCGCGCGTGTCTTCTTCAACATCAGAAACTTCAGGCGACTACAGGAAAAAGGTCTATACCAAATTCGGCGACGCCGGCGAGACCAGCCTGCTCTACGGCGGGCGAATCTCCAAGAACAGCCCGAACACCGAGGCCTACGGCATCACCGATGAGGCAGTGTCGGCGATGGGGTTGGCGCGCGCCATGACGAGCAACGAGCGGGTGAACGACCTGCTCCGCGATCTGCAAAGAGAGCTGTTCACCATCGCCGCCGAATTGGCCACCGACCCCGATAAATACGAGCTGTTCAAGCAGCATTTCCAGCCGGTCACCGCTGACATGGTGACCAACCTGGAAAAGGCCATCGACTCCTTGGAGCTGGAATTCGAGATGCCCAAGGTGTTCATCCTGCCCGGCGGCTCCCCGGCGTCGGCGGCGATCGACCTGGCCCGCTGCGTGATCCGCACCGCCGAGCGACGGGTGGTGGCAATGGCCGAACAGGACCTGCTGACCAATGGCCTGATCATGACCTACCTGAACCGGCTGGGCGACCTGCTATTCGTCCTGGCCCGGTATGAGGACCGGGAACTGCCCTTCGAGCGGGCCACGGGGCAGTCCTAACCTTCTCCAAGCAGGCATCGGCCGGGTGACGGTTCTGCTGTCCCCGGGTCTGTTGAAGGGCCATGTTTAGTCGTGGTTCTGGACGGTGGGGCTTGGTTCAGGCGTGATGGCGGTTCGACAGCATCTCACCATGAGCGGGTCCGTGTTTCAAGCGATCTAGGGCTGGGGCTAAAGGTAGAACACTTCAAGAATACCGAGACTAGGGTTATATGAAACTGGTGGTCATTGATTACGAATCGGGCAACCTGCGTAGCGTCTCGCGGGCCTTGGAGTCCCAAGGCGTAACGCCATTGGTCTCCAGCGGCCTGGCGGACTTGGCCGCCGCCGACGCCGTGGTGCTGCCGGGTGTTGGCTCGGGACCGGCGGCCATGGCTGCCCTGGACCAGCGCGGTCTGGTTGGCCCCATCCGGGACTACATCGCCTCCGGCCGCCCCTTCTTGGGCGTCTGCCTGGGCCTGCAACTGCTGATGGACCGGACCGAAGAGGGCGACAAGCCCTGTCTGGGAGTGGTACAAGGCGACGCCAAGCTGTTGCCCCCGGGACAGAAGGTACCCCACATGGGCTGGAATAACGTCAAGTTCAATAAAAAGCACCCGGTCCTGGCGGGGATCCCCCAGGACAGCTACTTCTACTTCGTCCACAGCTACTACGCCGCGCCCAACGACCCGGCCAGCGTCGCCGGCACCACCGAGTACGGGATACCCTTCTGCAGCATCTACGCCAGGGACAATCTGATCGCCACCCAATTTCATCCGGAGAAGAGCGGCCCGGCCGGACTGCGGCTCTATAAGAATTTTATCGGCTTGGCGTCTTAGCAACGGCCGCGCGCCGGCCCGAATCCCGCCCGGAACAGGAATCAACCATGGAAATCATCCCCGCCATTGACCTGAAAGACGGCCGCTGCGTGCGCCTGTTTCAGGGCGACTTCAATCAGGAGACGGTCTTCTCCGATGACCCGCTGGCCATGGCCCTGTCCTGGCAGGAGCAGGGTGGCCACCGGCTGCATCTGGTTGACCTTGACGGCGCGGTACAGGGACGGCCGGCCCATCTTGAAGTGATCTCGGCCATCGTGAAAGCCCTGGATATACCGGTTCAGGTGGGCGGAGGCATACGCGATCTGGCCGCGGCGGAAGCCTGGCTGGATGCCGGCGCTGACCGGGTGGTGATCGGCACGGCGGCGGTGCGCGATCCGGACATGGTCCAAGAAGCCTGCCGAAAGCACGGCGGCGAGCGGGTGGTGGTGTCGATCGACGCCAAAGACGGCCTGGTGGCGCTGCAGGGCTGGACCGAGGCCAGCACGGTGACCGTGCTTGAACTGGCCCACCGGATGGGCCAGATAGGCGTTGTCCGGCTGCTTTATACCGACATATCCCGAGACGGCGCTCTGACCGGACCCGACTATCTGACCAACGCCCGATTAGTCCGGGAAACAGGCCTGGCGGTGTTGGCGTCGGGCGGTGTAGCGTCCGTGGCGCACATCAAAGAGTTGGCGCCGACCGGGGCTGAGGGAGTGATTGTGGGCCGGGCGCTGTACACCGGGGCGGTCGATCTGGCTGAGGCGGTGGCTGCCGTAGCCTAGTCGGCGGTGGTCTGCCTGGACGGCTCGGTTGAGGCGCCCGCGTCTTCTTGGTCCGCATCCGAGTCTTTGAACCGGGCGGCCAAGCGTTCTTCGGCCTTGGCGAACCAATCGTCCCGCAATACTTCCATCAACAGGAAATCGTGCGCCATCCTCCGGATGGGCTTGAGCGGTTCGAACCCGCTCTTGGAGAAACTACGTTGGGCGCGCTTGTTCCACTCCAGCGTGTGCAGGTAGACCCGCTTCAACTCACGGGTGGTGAACAGGTGGTCCAACAGTGTCGTCACCGCATCGTACCCGTAGCCGTCACTCCAATAATCCCGGTCGCCGATGACGATGCCCAGTTCCGCTTCCCGGTTAACGGTATCCAGGTCGTAATACATGCAGTTGCCAATGAACCGCTGGTCCAGGGTCTCAATGGAGTAATGGTGGGAGCCGGGTGTGGGGTACTTCAACTGGTCTTCAAACAGCTTCAGGTAGCGCTCGAATGACATGGTAAGTGGGATGGCGGCATCCAAGCGGGCCAACTCGGGGTCGCTGCGCCACCGGTAGTCATTCTCGGCGTCGGTGAATTGCTTATCGCGCAAGATGATTCTCGCGCCCCTTAACTCGGTCATCGCTTAGGCTTTCTCCTTTGGCCCGGCGCCTTCTCTATCGGCGATCAAGGTCAGCGCCCGTTGCAGGACACTCACCTCGTTGGCGTAGGCCAAGGCTTTCAAAGCTTCTTCTGCTTCGAACCACTGGACTATATCAAATTCAGGGTCATGCTGGTCGGTGTCTCCGCCCACCGAAGCCATCAGATAGAAGTGCACCGTCTTGTGGTACCGGACGTCCTGACTGCGGTCGGCGAACCAGTAATCGATACTGCCCAACGACCCTTCAATCTCGACTTCCAGTCCGGTTTCCTCGCGGACCTCTCGAAGTGCGGTCTGTTTCAGCGTCTCTCCAGCGTCGGGAGTGCCCTTGGCCAGACTCCAGCGTACCGGTTGGCTGCGGCCACAGAGCACCGTTTCCAATACCCCGCCGACCCGCTGATAAACGACCCCGCCGGCAGAAACCGGCTTTTCAACCCTGGGTTTGGCGCTCATATATTTCGGTCCATCTTCACCATCACTCCTGAAAAGCGGACTAGCGTCCGCCGCCGATGGCCGGGACAAAGTGGACTTCGCTGTTCTCGCCGACCTTTTCCAGCATGCCCATGATCGCCACGTCGCCGTCGATGGCGACGGCTAGATTCTCCCGAATCTCGCCGTCCTCTACCAGCCGGTCCTTGATGCCCGGGTACAACTCGTCCAGGAATTCGATCACCTGGCGGACGTTCCGCGCTTCACATTCCACCTGCCGCACACCACCAGTGAGGGGCCGCAACATGGATGGAATGAAAATCGTGGCCATCGCCCAGTCTCCTAGCTCAGGGTTTCGGTAATGCCGTATGTTGCTATATCCAGGTTCCCGTATGGGCCTTGTCCTTGTCAACCCCAATGGAGACCCAGACAAACGCGAAGCCGACCTTTCGGACATGTCTGCCCGAAAGGTCGGCTTTGTTGTCATGAGTACCCAACGGTGGGCGTTACCGGAAGTCCTACTTCCCGTTCTCCCAGCCAGCTTCCAATATCTTGCCGGGGGTCATGGGCAGGCTGTGCATCCGGTTGCCGGTCGCCCGGCTTACGGCGTTGGCAATGGCAGCCATGGGCGGGACGATGGCTGCCTCACCCACGCCGCGCACCCCGTAGGGATGGCCGGGGTTGGCGACTTCGACGATCACGGTGTCGATCATCGGTAGGTCCAGTGTTGTGGGCATGCGATAGTCCAGGAACGTGGGGTTCATCATCTTGCCCGTTTGGTCGAAGAAATATTCTTCGTTCAAGGCCCAGCCGATCCCCTGCACCGCGCCGCCCTGCATCTGTCCTTCGACATAGCTGGGGTGCACCGCTTTGCCGGCGTCCTGTACCGCGGTGTACCGGGTGACATCGGTCTTGCCGGTTTCCGGGTCGACCACGACATCCACCACGTGCACGGCGTAACCGTTGCCCTCTCCGGTGGGGTCGACGTTGGACCGGCCAGAGATGGTGCCGCCGGTGGTGGCCAGTTGTCGGGCCAGGTCCTTGAAGGAGAACTTTAGCTCCTCGTCGGACTTGTGGCTGATCATGCCGTTCACATACTCAACGTTGTCTTCCTCGGTGTCCCAAATCTTGGCGGCCCTGCTGACCATCTGCGCCATCACATCCTCGGCGGCGTTGATGGCCGCGATTCCGGTGGCGAAGGAGGTCCGGCTGCCCCCGGTGATGAAGGTGTAACCGATGGAATCGGTATCCACCACCGTGGGTTTAACGTCTTCATAGGCGATGCCCAACGTCTCGGCGGTCTGCTGGGCGATGGAGGCCCTGGTTCCGCCGATGTCAACCGAGCCCATCAGCAGGCCGATGGTGCCGTCGAAGTTGACGGTCATCACCACGCTGGACTGGAACCCTCGGTTGGGCCAATAACCGCAGGCGACGCCCCGGCCGGTGTTGCCGCCGTTGGTCTTGGACTTGTAATGGTCGTGGTCGCGGGCGGCTTCCAGACACTCGATCAGTCCGATGCGCCGGGCCACCAAGCCCTCGATGCGGCGTGTGCCCTCTTTGGCGGCGTTGAGCAACCGGAATTCGATGGGGTCGAGTTTCAACTGCAGGCAGATCTCGTCGATGAGCGATTCCACCGCGAATGCGGCCTGCGGCGATCCGGGCGCGCGGTAGGCGGCGGTCTTGGGTTTGTTCACGACCACGTCGTAGCCGTCGACCTTGCCGTTCTCCACGTCGTAGCAGGCGAAAGCGCAGACGATGGCCTGCATCACCGGCGATCCGGGATAGGCCCCGGCGTCCATGGCCATCTCGGTCTCAACAGCCGTCATCTTGCCGTTATTCTTGACGCCAATCTTGACCCGCATCCAAGAGGCGGGCGCCGGACCGGACGCTTCGAAAACCTCGGTCCGCGACATGGCGGCTTTCACCGGGTGGCCGGTCTTCTTCGATAGCAGCGCGGTGATGGCGTCCAGATAGGCCGTGATCTTGCCGCCGAACCCGCCACCGATCTCCATGGGGGTCACCTTGACCTTGGAAACCGGCAGGCGTAGCACGTTGGCCGTGGTGGCCCGCACCTGGAAGGAACCCTGGGTGCTGGTCCAGATATTTACCTGCCCGTCCGAGTTCCAGAACGAGGTGGAGTTATGGGGTTCGATGTAGCCCTGGTGGACGGTGGCCGTGGTGTACTCCCGCTCCAGCACCAGGTCGGCTTCGGCGAATCCTTTGGCGATGTCGCCAAGGGAGTAGCTCATGTGGGTGGCGATGTTGCTGGGTTTGCTGGACATCTCGCCCATGTCGTTGGTCCGCAGGTCCTCATGGACCAAGACAGCGCCGTCTTTCATGGCCTCTCGGACGTCAATGACGGACTCCAAGACTTCGTATTCGACCTCGATCAACGCCAAGGCCGACTCGGCCACGTGGCCGTTCACCGCGGCAACCGCGGCGACTGGATGGCCTTTGAACAACACTTTGTCGCTGGCCAACATGTGGTCGGAAGCGAACTTGAGGCTGGCGTACTCGCCGCCCAACGCCTCTTTGGAAAGGGAGGCGAAGGGCAGGTCCTTGGCGGTGAGCACGGCCCTGACCCCAGTCAGCGCCTCGGCTTTGCTAGTGTTGATTGACTTGATCCGGGCGTGGGGATGGGGGCTGCGGAGTACCTTGGCCCACAGCGTGCCGGTCAACTGGGTGTCGGCGCCATATTGAGCCCGGCCGGTAACTTTATCCACGCCATCGGGGCGCACCGGGCGCTTGCCAACAACGTTGTATTCAACATCCGAGAGAACTTGATTTGAGGTCATGGTTTGTTTACCTCTTCATATAATAAAACCGGAGCCGTACGGCTCCGGTTGATTGCCCATAGCGGGTGGATGGTTATTTGGCTTTGCTCACCTGCAACACGGCGCGGACGATCTTGTCGTAGCCGGTGCAGCGGCAGAGGTTCCCGGCCAGCCAGTGCCGGATGCGGCCCTCATCGGCGTCGGGCTCTTGGTCCAACAGCGACTTGGAGGCCAACAGGAATCCGGGGGTGCAGATGCCGCATTGCAGCGCGGCGTTCTCCAAGAAAGACTGCTGCAACGGATGCAAGCCCTCGGGATTGGCCATGCCTTCGATCGTCGTGATGTCTTTGCCCTGGGCTTCAACACCCAAGACCAAACACGAGTCAACGATCCGGCCGTCCAAGATGATGGTGCAGGCCCCGCAGTTGCCGTCGTTGCACCCTTCTTTGGTGCCGGTCATGCCCAGGACATCCCGGAGGACCTCCAGCAGGCTCTGGCGAGGCTCACATAGGAAATCGATCGACTCGCCGTTCAGTGTTGTCTGTACGTGGGTTACTCCAGCCATATTAACCTCCCCTGGCTCGTTCGATGGCGTTGTTAAGGGTGCGGCG
>MUCI01000006.1 GCA_002816575.1 SAR202 cluster bacterium Casp-Chloro-G2
GGGCCAGTCATACGGCTGGCCGGTGCTGACGGTGGCGACGTAATCCATGTCGTCGTAGGCGGGGGTGTCTTGCAGCCGCCTCAGCGCCGCATCGGGGTCTCCGGTGGTTATGACGCCCATCATGACGCCGTTCGACCGCAGCCGGCGGGTGACGGCCCTGGTGTCAATCTCGCAGATGCCGGGGATGCCCTGGCTGGCTAGGAACTCATGCAGGGTCCGGTCGCTGCGGCCGTGGCTGGGCTGCTCGCAGTGCTCCCGCACGATCATGCCGCCGACCTGGATGCGGGCCGACTCAAAATCCTGGGGGTTGATGCCGTAGTTCCCCACCAGAGGATAGGTCAGTAACACCAATTGTCCGGCATAGGACGGGTCAGTCAGGATCTCCTGATAGCCGGTCATGCTGGTGTTGAACACCGTCTCGCCAAGGCCGTCGGCCTCGGCGCCAAAACTTAGTCCTTCGTGGACCGAGCCGTCTTCTAGGACCAGAAAAGCTGGCCCTCCGGGCTTGCCTGGATCACGCAACGTAGCGCACCCGCTCCTTATTTACGATTTGGTTCGCGATTTTTTCCATGGTTGCTTGCAACGGTTTCTTGCTGTGTTTCTGTGTTTTCTCGTTGGGAGCTGGGATGTTTGACTCGGGTTGTCACACCCTGGCGCGGGACTCTTCGAACCTGAGTCCCGGACCTTGATAAACCATGTTGCCGCCAGAGAACGTGGCCACCACCCGCCCCTTGAGCTTAGTGCCTTCCAGCGGCGTGTTCCTGCCCTTGGACTCGAACTCAGACGTATCTACCGTCCAGTCTTCCTCCGGGTCGAACAAGACGACGTCGGCGGCGGTCCCGGGTTGCATCGACGCCAGATCGGCGTAGCTCTCGCCCAGCACTTTGGCGGGGCCGTTGGTCAACCGGTCGACCAATGCCCCCATGCTCAGCTTCTTGCCATGGACCAACTGTAGCAGCGAGCCCAAAGCCGTCTCCAACACGCTGATACCAAAGGCCGCGTCTTGGTAGGTGACCTGTTTGCTGGTTATGTCGTGGGGCGCGTGATCGGTGGCGATGCAGTCGATCACCCCATCGGCCAGACCCTGAATCAGGGCATCGACGTCCCTTTGCGCCCGCAACGGCGGGTAGACCTTGGTGGCGGTGTCGTAGGCCAGAGAGCCCGCCGAAGCTCTTGGTTCGCCCTTGCCGCCCAGCACCCATTGGTCGGTGATGGTCAGATGATGGGGGCAGACCTCGGCGGTCACCGGCAGGCCTCGTTCCTTGGCTTCGCGGACCAGCGGCACGCTGCCCGCCGTGCTGAGATGCGCCACATGGAGCCGGCCGCCGGTTGACTCGGCCAGGGCGATGTCCCTGGCAATCATGGCCTCTTCGGCGGCGGCGGGGATGCCATCCAGACCCAGGTGCGTGGCCACCGAGCCCTCCGCCATCACGCCGTTGCACGACAGCGAACGGTCCTGGCAGTGGTTGCTGATGGGCAAGCCCAGGTCCGAGCTATAGGTCAGGGCCAGCCGCATCAGGTTGGCGTCGTAGACCGGGTCGCCGTCGTCGCTGAAGGCCACAACCCCGGCGTTGGCCAGTTCTTCCATCTCCGCCAGTTCCAGTCCCTTGCGGCCCTTGGTCACACAGCCGATGGACAGGATGCGGATCAAAGAATCTTGGCGGGCCCGCTGGCGGATGTAGTCGACCACCGCCGCGTTATCTATCGGCGGGTCGGTGTTGGGCATGCAGCAGAGGGTTGTAAAACCGCCCTTGGCTCCGGCCCTCGAGCCAGCGGCGATGGTCTCTTTGTACTCGAAGCCGGGCTCCCTAAGATGACAGTGCAGATCTATAAAGCCGGGGCTGGCGACCAATCCCAGGCCGTTAATGACTATCGCTCCATCCGGTATGCGGTCGACGCCCAACCTTCCGGCGGCCAGAATCTCGCCGCCGCCCAGCAGCAGGTCCCCCACCCGGTCCAACTGGCGGCTCGGGTCGATGATCCTGGCGTGACGAATAAATATGCTTTGGGTTTCCAAACGTTCTCCCTCGGTCTGGGTGTCTTGTTCTTATAGCCTTGAGACTTTAATTCCCCGGCCCGATGGTCAATCGGTAGAGCAAGGCCATGCGTATGGCCACTCCGTTGGTCACCTGTTCTTCTATCACTGAAGCGCCGCCGTGGGCGACGTTGTTGCTGATCTCGATGCCTTCGTTCATGGGGCCGGGGTGCATCACTATCACTCCCGGATTTGCTTTCGTCAGGCGGTCTTCGGTGACCTGCCAGCGGCGGATGTACTCCCGCAAACTGGGCAGGAACCCGGCGTGCTGGCGTTCCTGTTGCAGCCGCAGGGCCATGACCACGTCAGCCCCTTCGATGGCCCGGTCCAGGTCTGTTTCAACCCCCACCATGGAGGCCATCTGGGAGCGGGCCACCCTGCCGGAGCGCAGCATGTCGGACGGCATCAGGGTACCGGGGCCGGACAGAACGATCCTGGCCCCCATCTTGGCGAAACCCCAGATGTTGGAGCGGGCCACCCGGCTGTGGAGCACATCGCCGACGATGACAACCTTCAAGCCTTCTATCGAGTTTCCATTCGGGTTGTCAGCGGCCCAGCCCAGTTTGTCTTGCACGGTGTACAGGTCCAGCAGGGCCTGGGTGGGATGGGCGTGGAGACCGTCGCCCGCGTTGATGATGTTGACTTTGTTGAGCTGCCGGGCCAGCAGATACGGCGCTCCCGAGTGAGGATGGCGCACCACGATTGTGTCCACGCCCATGGCCTGGATGGTCAGCCCGGTGTTCAGCAGGGACTCGCCCTTTTCGGTGCTGCTGCCCGACGCCGACATATTGATCACGTCGGCGCTGAGAACCTTGCCCGCCTCTTCGAATGAGATTCTGGTGCGGGTGCTGGCTTCGTAGAAAAGGGTTACGACTACCTTGCCGCGCAGGGCCGGCACTTTCTTGATGTCCCGCCCCAACACCTCTTTCATGCCGCGGGCCGATTCAAGTACCTCGGTGATCTCTTCTTTAGAGAAATCGTCCAGGTCTAAGACGTGCCTCCTGGTCGAGGGCTCCACTGGAAAGGCGTCATCCAACCCCGGGGTGTCTATCGTTCTGGAAAGGGCCATCTCAATATGTCCTAATATCTCTTTTGCGGGGCGCCGGAAAGATTCCCGTGATCGGTTCCGGTGACGGGTCCTGTCTGGGTTATGGGGTTAGGAATCGGGGTTGTCACCGGCATCCAATTCTTGCTAAGAGTCACGTTTCGCCCCGATCTTGTCGTCGAATATCAATGCGACCTCATCGGCGCCATCGGTCTCCAAGAGGCGGACCATCACCCGCTCCTCTATCGAGGTGGGCAGGTTCTGGCCGACGTAATCGGCCCGGATGGGCAGTTCCCGGTGGCCGCGGTCCAGCAGGATCGCCAGTTGGATCTGTTGCGGGCGGCCAAAGTCCACCAGGGCGTCCATGGCGGCGCGGACGGTCCGGCCGGTATATAAAACGTCATCCACCAGAACCACGCGCTTGCCCTGGATGCCCATTGGGATATCTGTGGGCTGGACCTTGGACTGGCCGCGCACCCGGAGGTCGTCACGGTACAGGCTGACATCCAGGCTCGCCACCGGAACATTCACGCCCTCGAACTCGGCCAGGTTGGCGGCAATGCGGTGGGCGAGGTGGACCCCACGGGTGTGAATACCCACGATCACCAGGTCTTCGGCTCCCCGGTTACGCTCAAGTATCTCGTGGGCGACCCTGGTCATGGCCCGCCGCACGTCCTCTTGGTTCATTATTTGGCGTTCTTGCATTCGCTTCACTGGGGCTTTTACCGGCTGGCGCACCGCGTTGGAACCGGCCAATAAAAAAGCCCTTACCTGAAACCGGCAAGGGCGCAAACAAATTCACGCAGCGGGTGCGCACTCGCACACCCGGCGGAAATCTGGGACGCTCAACTTTGCCAGCCTCTCTGGACCGTCTTAAAAGTGTGACCGAGCCTTTGGAAGGCCGGCCGCACGATCCCAACATCTATTCGATTGTTCTCTTATCTTATCAGAGCGCGCCGCCGCAAAAAAGGGGCGGCGTATGTCCGTTATAGACCTTAAATATCAGGCAGAGACCCGCTTCTTGCGGTTGGTCACGTAGTCGACCAGCAGATATTCACCCAGGTTGTTGGCGCTGCTGTAGAAGGCCCGGCCGCTGTTGATGCGGGTCATGCGGTCCACGAAATTGACCAGTTGGTAGTTGTTCTCCAACATGAATGTATTGATCAGGATGTCTTCTTGGGTGCACTTCCGGACCTCTTTCAAGGTCTCCAACTCGGTGCGGTGGCTGGGCGGATAAGCGAAGAACGCCCGGTCGCCCTCCAGGTGGGCGGTCGGCTCGCCGTCGGTGATCACCAAAATCTGCCTGGTGCCGCCCTTTTCCTTGGCCAGGAGCTTCCGGGAAAGCATCAGGGCGTGGTGCAGGTTGGTGCCCGATACCCAGGCGTTCCAACTGCACTTGGCCATATCTTCTTCTTTGATCTCGCGGGCGTAATCGGAGAACCCTACAATATGAAGGCTGTCCCTGGGGTACTGGCTGCGCATCAGGGCCATCAATGCCAGGGTCACCTTCTTGGCCGCCTGCCAGTTGTTGAACAACCCCATGGAGCGGCTCTGGTCCAACAGCAAAACGGTGGAGGACCGGGTCATATGCTCGTTGCGGTAGACCTCGAAGTCGTCGGGACTGAGCTGCACGGGCACCTGAGGCCCGCCACGGAGGACTGCGTTCTTGACCGTGGCCTGGAGATCGACCTGGAACGGGTCGCCGAACTCGTAGATCTTGGTCTCGCCCAGCACGTCTCCGTTGGCGCCGCGGGCATCCATTCGGTGGTCGCCCATCCGGTCTTTCTTGAGGTGGGTGAAGACCTCTTTCAGCGCCTTCTGGCCGATGCGGCGCATGCCCCGGGCGGTCAGGTCCATCTTGTCGTCGCCGGTGACGTACCCCGCATCCTGAAGCAGCTTCCGCAGATTGTCCAACTCGTCGTAGGTGCGGCGGGCTTCGTCTCCCAGCAGTTCAGCCAGTTTTTCCGGGTCGATATCTTCCAGATTGCCACTGCGCATGGCGTCTTGCAGTGATTGTTCCAGTTGGTCCAGTTCCTGCAGGCCCTTCATCATCTCCATGGCCTGTTCCATGGTCAGGGTATCGTCGCCCAGGAAGGGGTATTGGCGGCGCAGATCGTCCATGGGCATCATCTGCTCCATGAGTTGGGCGAACTGGGCCATCTCACGCTGCGTCTCCGGGTCAAGGGCCTGGGCCAGGGCATCTTCCAACTCGCGGCGGGCTTCGGGGGACATGCTGTCCATCATGGACTGCATCTGGGCCAGCTGCTGTTGCAGATGCTCCATAAGCTGATCGAAGCTCTGGGGCGGGTTGTCGCCGAACATCTGGCCCCACTTCTGCATGAAGCCGTCAAAGTCCGGTTCCTGCCCAGACATCTTGTCCCGCATCATCTGGTTCAGGTCCCGCATCATCTCGCGGGTGGCGGCCATGTCTTCTTCCGACATGCCCTTTAACTGGTCGGTCATCTGCTGGCCCATGTTCTGGGCCATCTGGCTCTTCAGCATGTCCAGCAGGTCTTGGAACTTCTGCTGGGCCTCGGGGTCCATGAAGTCGTACTCCATCAACTCATTGAGCTGAGCGCCCAGACCCTCCGGCAAGCCGTCCAGTTTCTCCCGGTTGCGATCGGCCCGCTGTTCCAGAAGGTCGTATAGCGGCTGCTGATCGCCGCCTTCGGGGTTCTCGGAGCGGTCGGCCTCGAGCCGCGCTTTGGCCTCGTCCATCCGGCGTTGAATGCCTTCTCGCTCGGTGTTGACGATGTCTTCCAGGCGTTCTTTCAGGTCGTCAACTACCGAGTCCATGTTGTGCTGCTGTAGTTGTTCGCGGCGCTGGTTCTTGAGCTGTTCCATCAGTTCCCGCAGGCCAGGCATCTGCTGGCCGTCGCGGTCCTGAACGCCCTGACGCAACAGGTCGCGGAGCGCCTTCATGACATCGCCCTGATTCAGGATGTCGTCCGAAAGGAGGTCCATCAACTGATCGGCGTCAAACTCGAAGATCCGTTGGCTGCCGTCCCATTGGGAGTATCTATACGTGCGGTACAGCATCGTTTTCATCCTCGCCGGCCGGCCCATTCACAACCCGGATATTAGGCCCATCATACCTGGGGCCTTCGCGGAATAGCAAGGTTACCGGGCCGGTGATAGCCTCGTGATAGACTGCCTGGATAGCCGCTTAGATCACCGCGGCCCCGAGTATATCTTTCAGATGGGAGAGCGCCCAAGCATGGGCATCTGGATCGAAGCTTGCCACGCAGTCCGAAGGCACTTCAACGGCATAGTCGCGGTTCCTAGCGTCGGAGGCCGTGTGTAGGACACAGATGTTGGTGCAGACCCCGCAGATGATAACCTTGCCGGGCTTCCCGGCGGCGAGCCGGCCTTCCAGAGGCGTATTGAAGAAGCCGCTGTACCGGTTCTTGGGGATCACGTTGTCGCCGGTCACGAACTCGGCCAGCTCGGCGATGACGTTGGGTTCGTCGGTCCCTTTCACGCAGTGCACCGGGAATATCTGGAACTCCAAGTCGTCGGGGTCATGGTGGTCCGAGATGAAAAGTATCTCGGAACCGGCCGCACGCTCTCGCTGCAACAGACTGTGGACCCTGGGGATGATGTTCCGGGACTCGCCGCCGCAATAGAGATTGTGGCCCGGTTCCAGGAACCCCTTCACCATGTCGACGACCAGCACTACGTTTGCCATGCGATTCCCCCTGGGTTACCGTTTCTCCGGCGGCTATTCCGGCGGCTTGGCCGGTTCGGCGGGCCGGGGCGGCGGCTCCTTGAGCGGCAGGTCCTGAGGACGGTTGGGGTCGAAGGGCTCGCCATCAACCAATAGTTCCTGGATCACCGCCGAGCCGCTGGAATTGACCGACGCCCGGACCTTCACATCCTGCGCCCGCTCTATGATGCTCCCCGTGCCCTCGGGTATGAAATAGGTGCCCAAGCCAAGGTCCAGGCGGCCACGGTCATTAACCGTTCCCTTGATGAATACCACGCCTTTTTCTGGCCGCAGGATGGAATGTCCCTGCGAGACCCAGAGTTCGCCGCCCGTCTTCCTCAAACTCACGTACACCGTTTCTCCGATCGGCGCTTCACGCAGCGATTGCGGCAGCTCGGCGATCTCATAATCCAGCGTAACATAGTCGCCCTGAAGCAACGACCTGGGATCGACGGGCACCGTTTGCAGCAGAACCGACGTTCCGGTGCGCAGCGTGTTCTCCTTGACGCCGATGAAGGCCAGCAACAGGATGATCTGCCCGGCGACGGTGGCCCAGAAAGCGATCTTCATGGCGTGGCTCATCGTTGGCCTCTGCTAGAGCCGCCAGGGCCTCCCCAAAAGCCGACGGAGCCCTCATCAGACCCAAAGGAGCCGCCGGAAGCCCTGATACGCTCCAGCATCTTCTGCCTGCCCCGCTCGGCCAGGTAGCCGCCCAACAGCAGAATCACCCCCGCCGCCACGAAGATTAACGACCGGTCAAGCAGATTCCAGCTGTACTCGAAATAGCGGGCAACGATATCGATGCCGATGAAGGCCAGCGCGATGTTCACCAAGGCTTCCCGCCCCCGCAGATACCCTGAGACCAAGACCCCGAGCAGAGTGAGCGCCAGCAGGACGTTGAAAACCACGGCGTAGAAGACATCGCCGCCGCTGGTGACGCTGGCCACCACGTAGGCGGATGCCAACAAAATGCCGATGGCGAGGCCCTCGGTGGCGTTCAAGGCAAACTCCAGCCCGTTGCGCCGCTGCAGCCACGCCGCCGCCAAGACCAGTAAAACGGTCAGCGCTCCGGCGGACACAATCATGGCCCTGAATGCCAATTCGGTCTCGCCTTGGATGTACAAGCCATCGTCAAAGGAGTCGAATACCTCTTTGAACGTAAGGACAAAGACCGCCGCCAGAGCGGTAATGAGGCCCACCAGTTGGAATGACTCGGAGTAGGGCCGCAGCAGGTTGAATTCCTCTTTGATCCGCCCGACGGCAAATATCAGCAGCCCGAGGACCAAGAACAGAGACAGGCCCAAGACCGCCTGGCCTCTGGATACCTCGTCGACCCAGTCGGGCATTCTGAAACCCACTGCCGCAAGGAAGAGCGCCAGTCCCAGGAACTGGATGGGCTGGGAGCGGACGATATAGACCAGGGGAAATACGCCCAGGAACCAGAAGAGCATCAGCCGGGGATCGTTGACTTCCACATTGTAGGCTTGGCCGACCAGATGCACGCCCGCGCCGTAGATCAGGCAGGCCAGCAGGACCATGGCCGAACCAACCCGGAGATAGCCACGGTGGTAACGCAGGTAGTAGCCCAGGCCGTGCCCGGAGAGGACCGCCGCGATGATGATGGCCATCTTGGCGCTTCGGGCCATTCCGTCCCAGTTGGCGGCAAAGAAGAGAATGATACCCAACCCGACCAATACAGCGCCGATAACCGACAGGCCGGTGATCAGTCTGGACTGGGCGCGGCTGCCGGGGGCGGTTGATTCCTGGGGGTATCTGCCAAGGATCGACTGGCCTTGGTCAGCCGAGATTAGGCCGTCGTTCTCCCACCGGGAAACCTCCCGGGGCAAACGCGACAGGAAATCGTCACCGCCGCTCACAGGGTTATTTGCCTCTTTCGCCATATCTCTATCTTAAATGAGGCAATGACACGAAGAATAGACAGATCCATTACCCGGAATCGCCAGAATCCGGCAGACGAGCCGCGGCAATGCCTAACGGGTTGCGCCCTCGCCGATGGCGAACCTGGCATCTTCGGCCAGCATGGCCGACAGGCCAACTGCCTCGAAGCAGTCCTCCAGGCTGACCATGCCATCCAGCAGATGCGCCGTGGTGCCCGTCTCCTTCAACTGGGCCATCACCTGCCCCACCACCTGGGTCACCGAGAGCAGGGCGCTGGCGGGATAGATAACGATCTTGAAGCCGAGCCGCTCAAGTTCCGGCGCCGGCAGTAAGGGAGACTTGCCCGTTTCCACAAAGTTGAAGAGCAGGGGAATGTCCAGGTTCTGGGCGGCGCGCTCCACCTCCTCCGGGGTGCGCAGGGCTTCGACGAACAGGGCGTCCGCCCCCGCCTTGATGTACTCGCCGCAACGGTGCATGGCGTCGTCCCAGCCGGTAACCGCGATGGAATCGGTGCGCACAATGATGGTGAAGTCGTCGTCGGTTCGGGCGTCCACGGCCGCCTTGATCTTCTGGACCATGTCCTCGGTGGAGATGACTTTCTTGTCGTTCAGGTGGCCGCAGCGCTTGGGCAAATCCTGGTCCTCAATGTGAATCGCCGCCACCCCGGCCCGCTCGTACTGCCGCACGGTCCGCCGCACGTTCAGTATCCCGCCGTAGCCCGTGTCGGCGTCGGCGATCAGGGGAACGTCAAGTATCTCGGTGATGCGGGCGGCGTTCTGGACCATCTCGGTCACGGAAGCCAGACCCAGGTCCGGATAGCCAAGCTGGCCGACCGACGTGCCGGCCCCGGTCATGTAGACCGCCGGGAACCCGGCTTTCTCGATTATCTTGGCGGTCAGGCAGTCGTAAGCCCCGGGTGCTTGAATGATACCGGGCGCTTTAAGCAGTTGCCGGAACTTGGTGGTCGTGCGCATCTGGGCCTCCAGTTTTAGATCGGGATAAGGGCCGGTCCGGGCGTGGCGGTATTATACATGGGCCGCTCGCCTGGGGACGATCAGGGGATCAAACGGTTGGATGGAACGGTTGGATGGAACGGTTAGATGCTTAGAAGTTGACGGCAGGGAGGTTCAACGGGCGCCGGTCCGCTCAGGCGATCATGCCGCCGTCGATGGTCAGGACCTGGCCGGTGATGTAGCTGGCGCCGTCGCTGGCGATAAAGACCACCGCCTCGGCCACGTCCTCCGCGGTGCCGAACCGGCCCATGGGAATGTTGGACAGGATCTTCTTTTGGGTCTCCTCGGTCAGTTCGTCCACCATCGCCGTGGAGATGTAACCTGGGGCCAGCGCGTTGACCGTGACGTTACGGGAGGCGACCTCCCGTGCAACAGCCTTGGTTAAGCCCACCAGTCCGGCCTTCGCGGCGGCGTAGTTGGCCTGGCCGGGGTTTCCGGAAAGCCCGACTACCGAGGACATGTTGATCACCCGGCCCGAACGCTGGCGGATCAGGTGGGGCATGATGTATTTGGTGCAGAGGAACGCGCCCCGCAGGTTGACGTTCATCACGCCGTCGAAGTCTTCCGGGGTCATGCGGAGCAGCAGCCGGTCCTTGGTGATGCCGGCATTGTTCACCAGGATATCAACTCTGCCGAAGTGATCAACCACCCGTTTGATCACGGACTGCGCAGCCTCTTCCTGGGAGACATCCCCCCCGGCCAATATGGCCTCACCACCGGAATCGTTGATGGACGCGACGATCGCCGTGGCCGCGTCAGGGCTGGCGTGGTAGTTGACCGCGACCCTGGCGCCGGCCTGGGCCAGGCGGCGGGCGACGGCGGCGCCGATGCCCCTTGAAGCCCCGGTGACCAGCGCAACCTTGCCACCCAGATCGATTCCTGTCATTGGCTGGCTTACCGGCCCGCGCCGGTGCCTGACGTTTCGTTGGGCGTTTGGTTCATGCGGGCCAGGTCCTGGCGCATGATGTCAACCATCCCAAGATGCACGTAACGGATGGAGGTGTTCACCGCCGCCAATATCTCGTCGGCGCCACTGGAGCCGTGACCAAGGATCACCGGACCATTCACGCCGAATAGGGGGCCGCCGTTGGTGCGGGTGCGGTTGGTCAACTGGACCAACTCGGCGGCGAACTCGTCGATGGTGGTGTCATCCAACGACGTCGCCAGCCGCTTCTTGGCGAAGGCCGCGAACGCCGCGCCCAGACCCTCGGTGAACTTGATCAGGATGTTGCCGACGAAGCCGTCGCAGATGATTACCTCGGCTTTCTCGGTGAAGAAGTCCATCCCCTCCACGTTGCCGACGAAGTTCAGGTGGCTGCCTTCGAACACCCGGTGGCTTTCTTGGACCTGTCTATTGCCCTTCGTCGACTCAGCACCGACACTTAGCAGGGCGACCCTGGGATTGTCGATACCCATGTAGGTCCTGGCCCAGGTGACGCCCAAGGAGGCGAAATTGAGCAGCAGGCCCGGGCGGGAGTCCAGATTGCTGCCGATGTCCACCAGAACGGTATTGGGGGCCAACCCCAGGAACGGGCCGCCCAGGCAGGGACGTTCCAGCCCCTGCATCAGCCCCAATGTCAGCACGGCGCTGGCCATGGAACCGCCGGTGGACCCCATGGAGACTATCACGTCGGCATCCCCGCTCTTGACCAACCGGGTAGCCACTACCACTGAGGCGTTGGGCTTGGAGCGCATGGCCTGTAACGGATGCTCGTCGTCCCTGATCTTGTCGACCGATGGGACCAACCTGATGGCCAGGCCGTTGGTGTCGTATTTGGCCAGCTCGGCTTCCACCGGACCCTGGTCACCAACTAAGATCATCTCAACGTTGGCGGACTTGGCGGCCAGTACCGCGCCCTTGACCGTTTCCACCGGGCCGTGGTCTCCGCCCATGGCGTCCAATGCCACTCGCACCGGGCTTGTGCCGTTGTCCGATTGTTTCTGCATGGTGTTCCCCTAGAGTCTGACCTGGTTTGGCCGGGCCCCCGCCATGTGGTTGCCGCCGGACCATCCCCAAAAGGCGATTTCCCCTTATCGTACGCTAACGCCGGCACTGCCAGCGATCAGTTCCTGGCCGCTGGCGCTGTTGATAGCACCCACTGAGTAGGTCAGCGAGCTTTCCCCTTCCTTGGTTAGGCTGGCCGTCGTATCCACCTGGTCTCCCAGGTAGGCCGCGCCCTTGAACCTAACTCGCAGGGACGCCGATTCCAGCCAGTCGCGCCCGTGGGCTCCGGTCATCATCTCAGAGATGAAGGCCAAAGTCAGCATGCCGTGGGCGATTATCCCGCCGAACTGGGTCCCCGCCGCGAATCCTGCGTCCAGGTGCAGGGGATTGTCGTCCCCCGATGCCACGGCGTAGGCGTTCAATTGCTCTTGGTTTATCTGCCTGGTAACGACCGGTAGACCGCTCTCGGCCGGTTTACGTTCTCCGCTCTGTTGCCCCTTGACCGGTTCTTGGGCCGGCTCCCCGCTGGGCAGGAGCACGGTGGTCTTCGATCGGAGCGCCTCCACCCCGCCGGACTCGATGGTGCAGACGGCGGTCAAGAATTCTAGACCAGCTCTGCGGCGAGGCTTCTCCAGATAGGCGCTGACAATTATCTCACCAGCGATACCGATGGGCGCAAGCGTTTCAATCTCTTGTAAACTGTGTATCGCACCAGGGGGGAGTTCCAGCTTGGTCAGAAGCGCGCCTAATGCCTTGGCTGCCGAGTACAGCGGCGGAGCAATCCCAGCTTCGCGGTAGACGGGCAGTTCATCGCCAACCGAGCGCAGGTACTCATCAACCGATTCCGGCGTCGCATGGAACGATCCCAGGTCCACCGTGCGCCCCGTCTCAAGCATCAATGCCGGCCCACCCCCCTGCGCCATCTCATAAAAAGGATACTCTGCCAGAGTAAATCTCGTATCGGACAGCCAACGGCCCGGCAGGCAAGATTATACCTACAGGCATGTTGCCCAGCAACATTATGTACACCCGGCTTCCCCATATAACGGGCTAGCTAGACCCCCCGAACTGCTCCACTGCCAGTCCGGCGATGTGCTCCCCGATGGCCAACGACGACGTGGCGCCAGGCGACGGTGCGTTTAGAACGTGGATGGCGTCGCGGCCCTGAATGATGCTGAAGTCGTCCAGCAACGTGCCGTCTTTGGCCACGGCCTGCGCCCTTACCCCGGAGCCGCCGGACGCCAGGTCGGACTCCTTAATCTCGGGCAGCAGCCGCTGCAGGTCGCGCAGGAACACCCTCTTGCTGAAAGAGCGGTAGACCTCGCCCATGCCGATCTTCCAGAACTTGGCCGCCATCTTCCAGAACCCGGGATAGGCCAGGCTGCCCAGGCTTTCGCCGATGTCGAAATCGCGCTTGCGGTAGCCCTCCCGGCGCAGGGCCAGCACCGCGTTGGGGCCGGCCTCGACGCTGCCGTGGATGTTGCGGGTGAAGTGCACGCCCAAGAACGGGAACCGAGGGTCCGGGACCGGGTAGATCAGGCCGGACACCAGGTTATGACTCTCCGGCCGCAGGGTGTAATACTCGCCCCGGAACGGGATGATCCGCACGCCCACCTTCTCGCCGGTCATCTCAGCCACCCGGTCGGCGTACAGACCGCCGCAGTTGATGATGTGCTTGGCTTGGAGCGTCCCCTTGGGCGTCTCCAAAGCCACGGCGCCGCCTGAACCGGCAGCACCAGCGGACCTAACAATCTTCTTCACCGGGGCGCCCGTGAATATGTTGCCGCCTGCCTGTTGGAACTTGTCGGCGTAGGCGGCTGCAACCTTGGTGAAATCGACGATGCCGGTGTGCGGCGCCCATAGGGCCTGCACCCCGACCGTATATGGCTCGATCTCTTTCAGCCTTTCGGGGCCGACCAACTCCAGGTCCGGCACCCCATTGGCCGTGCCCCGTTCGTAGAGGTCCTGCAACCGTCCCAACTCAGACTCATTGGTGGCGACGATGACCTTGCCGCATTGCTGGTAGTCGATCTCGTTCTCTTCGCAGAAGCGGACCAGGTTGTTCAGGCCGGCCACGCAGAACCGGGCCTTATGGGAGCCGGGCCGGTAATAGATGCCCGAGTGCATCACCCCGCTGTTGTGCCCGGTCTGGTGGGTCGCCAGGGCGTCTTCTTTCTCCAGCACCGCCACCTTCCAACTGGGCGCGCTAGCCGCCAACTGCATGGCGGTGGAAAGGCCCAAGATGCCGCCCCCGATGATCGCGATGTCGTACTGGCCCGTTTCCATCGTTAATACGCCTCATTTTCAAACGCGGACTGGCAAAGAGACCGCGCCAGGAATCGTGTGGCTAAGGTTAGTCCGCGCGGCGAGACCGGTCAAGGCGTCATGGGCAGTCCAGCCTCACGGCCATTTTCTTGACCCTTGGTCCCGCATGCGATATTTTTGAGTGTGGCTTCGCGCGGCGCGGCCTCCGCCGTCGCCACGTTTGACCCAGAAACGACGGCATCAAGATGAAATCGATAGGAGCACCACATGCACTTCGGCGCATTCATGGAGTTTGGCAACAGGGCTGGGGTCACCGAGTCCCAGGCATTTAAGGAAGGGTTCCGGATGGTCGACTCGGCCGAGGCCATGGGTCTGGACGGAGTCTGGCTGGCCGAACTGCACTTCAATCCAGCCCGCTCGGTGCTCTCGTCTCCCATCGTGGTGGCCAGCGCTATCGCGGCCCGCACCAAACGGCTCCGGGTCGGCATGGCTGTCTACGTCCTGCCGCTCAGCAACCCTCTGCGCATCGCCGAGGAAGTGGCGACGGTGGACCACATCAGTGAGGGCCGGTTCGAGTTTGGCATCGGACGCAGTGGTTTCGCCCGATCCTACGACGTTTTCAGCATCGATTATAGTGAGAGCCAGGCCCGGTTCGCCGAGTCCATGGAGATCATCCTGCAGGCGTGGCAGGGCAAGGAGTTCTCCTACAAAGGAGAGTTCTATAACGTGGATAAAGCGACCATCTCGCCCGTGCCCTATCAGCAGCCCCATCCTCCGCTCCGCATCGCAGCCAACTCCACGGAGACATTCATCCGGCTGGGCAAGGCAGGTCATCCCATATTCGTCGGACTGCGCGGCATGGACATCCCCGAACTAAAAGAGAATGTGAAGATCTACCGGGAGACCTGGGAAGAAGCCGGCCACGCCGGCCACGGCGACGTTTCCCTGCGGATACCGGTCTACGCCGGAGAGACTAAGGAGCAGGCGCTGGACGAACCCTTCGAGAGCATCAGCGGCTATTTCGGCCGGATGGGCGGGCTTTACCGCGAGTCGGCCGGGAAGGCGGGCATCGATTCCACCGAACTGCGCCAGGGACGGGCCGAGCAGTTGGCGGCCCTGAGCTATGACGAGATGCTTGAAACCAAGATTGCATTCGGCACCGCCGAAGGCCTGATCGACCGCTTCGCCCAACTGAAAGAGGAACTGGGGCTGGACGGCGTGCTGGCCGAGCTCAACGCCGGCGGCCTGATCCCCGAGGAGCGGGTCCTCCGCAGCCTGCGCATCATCACTGAGAAGGTTATGCCAGCCTTCAAATAGCCGCCCGAATCACCAAACACCGTGCCGGATATGACTGGTAACCTGACGCCAACCGGCAGGTACAGCCCTCGCCTAACCGCGCATTCAATGGGAGATGACTAAGTTGAAACTAGCAGTATTGGACGATTACCAGGGGACAGCCAGAGAACTGACCGACTGGTCACGATTGCCCGCCGGCACTGATGTCGAGTTCTTCCAAGACCACATCGCCGATGAAGACAAACTGGTGGAGCGTCTCAAGGATTTCGACCTGGTGATGGGGATGCGGGAACGCACTCCATTCACCCGCTCGATCCTGTCCCGGCTGCCCAAGCTGCGTCTGCTGATCACCACCGGCCGCCGCAACGCCTCATTCGACATCGAAGCGGCCACCGAGATGGGGGTGACGGTCTGCGGCACCGACGGCGGGGGCGAGGGGCCCACCGAACTCACCTGGGGCCTGATCCTGGCCATGCTGCGTCACATCCCCGAAGAGGACCAACGGTCCAGGGCCGGCAGTTGGGGCACCACGGTTGGGACCAACCTCAAGGGCAAGACCCTGGGGCTCATGGGCCTGGGACACATCGGCTCGCTGGTGGCGCGGGTGGGCAAGGCTTTCGACATGAACATCATCGCCTGGAGCCAGAACATGACCGCCGAGCGGGCCAGGGAATGCGAGGCCATGCTGGTGGACAAGGAAACCCTGTTCAAGGAGTCGGACATCCTCTCCGTGCACCTGGTCCTCAGCGACCGCACGAGAGGCCTGGTCGGAGCGGCCGAACTGGCCCTGATGAAACCCACTGCTTACCTGGTGAATATCTCCCGTGGGCCCATCGTTGACGAAAAGGCCCTGATCGACGTTTTGGAGCGGAGGGCCATCGCCGGAGCGGCGTTGGACACCTTCGATATCGAACCGCTGCCCCTGGATCACCCCCTGTTCAAGACGCCGAATACCCTGATCTGTCCCCACCTGGGCTACGTAACGGAAGACGGGTACCAGGCGTTCTATGCCGGAGTCGTCGATAACGTCCGCGCCTTCACCAGCGGGGAACCCGTGCGGGTCATCAACCCCGACGTTCTGACCTCAGCCCAGTTCCGCGGCTACAACTAGGTACTACTGCAGAACCAAGAAAACCCCAGCAGAGAGCGATGAAATGAAAGCGGTCAGATTGAACGAATTCGGCGGCGTTGAAGTATTGAAGATTGAGGATGTGCCGGAGCCAACTCCCCGTCCCCATCATGTCCTGATCAAGGTCGACTCGGCCGGGGTGAACTACGCCGACATACTACGCCGGAGCGGCAACTATCCGGGGCCGGACCTGCCTTCATCGATGGGCCTAGAGGCGGCCGGCACGGTAATAGAAGTAGGCTCGGAGGTTAACGGCATTACCGTGGGCCAGAAGGTCATGGCCATGGGGCCGGGAGGCCAGGCGGAGTACGTGGCCGTTAACGGCAACTTAGTGTTCCCCTATCCCGACTCCCTGGACCCGGTGGAAGCGGGCGGCATGCCCATAGTATTCCTGACCTCCTACCACCTGCTCAAGTCGAGAGGACATCTGGAATCGGGCCAAACGGTGCTGGTCCAGGCCGGGGCTTCCGGGGTGGGCACGGTGGCCATCCAATTGGCCAAAGCCTGGGGCGCCAAGGTGATCACGACAGCCTCGACCCAGGACAAGTTGGACCTGGCCAGATCCCTGGGCGCTGACGTTCTGATCAACTACACCGAGACGGACTTTGAAAAGGCGGTCAACGACGAGACCGGCGGCCAGGGCGTGGACCTGATATTGGAGTGCGTCGGCGGCCCGGTGTTGGAGAAAAGCGTAAGGTGCATAGCCTCATACGGGCGGCTGGTCAGCTACGGCAACGCCTCGGGCACCCCGGCCAACCTGGCGGCCGCCGACATCACCACCGCCAACCGCACGGTCATTGGGTTCAGCATCGGCCGTTCGCCGGTGGGTTCCCTGGACCACAAGGGGGCCATGGCTGAGTTGTTTCCGATGATTGCCGAAGGCAAGGTCAAGTTGATCGTCGACCAAGTGCTGCCCATGTCCCAGGTGGCCAAGGCCCACGAGCATCTGGCCAACCGGGGCACCCGCGGCAAGGTGATCCTGACCCCGTAGCCCGCCAGCGTCGGTCCTTCAGTCGGTTGTTCAATAGTGCGCTTCTTGGAAGTGCCTACGCGCTGGGTCCGGTGTTTCGCCAAAACCGGTCGTTCACGCACGCTCACACCGTCATTCCGAACCGGCGGCAGCCGGCGTGGAATCTCTTGCCTCAGCAACGAGACGTCTCGCATCTCTCGCGGCGACAGGTGGCGGGGGTTGGTCTGCCGGATCCGCAGTCCGTCGAGGGTCGCAGCCTCCCCAAGTTGTCATTCCGCACCGGCTGACGCCGGTGCGGAATCCGGTTATCCGGTGGCGTGTCTGCTCGCCCTTCCGGGGAATGACTCGGGTCGCAGCCAGACAGGCGCTGGCCGGCGGGATCCGCGGTTCGGGGGCGCCCGCCAGTTACGCCACGCTAACTTGAACTAGAATCCCTCTCCCAGATGGCCTCCAAGACCGCTCCTGGCGACATGGGCGTCTCGTTCATTCGGATGCCGATGGCTCGGTAGATGGCGTTGGCGATGGCCGGGATCGGCGGGATTATCGAAACCTCTCCCACGCCCCTAACCCCGGTGGGGTGCTCCGGATTCGGGACCTCGACTATCTGGGTGTCGATCATGGGCAGGTCCTTGGCGACGGGCATTCGGTAGTCGAGCCAACTGGAGTTCAGCATCCGGCCCTCGCTGTTGGTCACATATTCCTCATTCAAGGCCCAGCCGATACCCTGAACAGCCCCGCCCTGGATCTGGCCTGCCACGTAGGTGGGATGCACGGCCCTGCCGGGGTCCTGGATGGCGGTGTACCGCAGTATCCCGGTCTTGCCCGTCTCCGGGTCCACTTCCACGTCCACGATGTGCACGGCGAACCCAGGGCTCTCGCCGCCCCAGACGCCGCCGGCCCGGCCCAAGATCGGCCCTCCGGTGGTATTCTGCCGGGCCGCCAACTCTTTCAGCGTCAACCGCAATTCCGGATCGGACCGGTGGCTATAGACGCCGTCGGCGATTTCCACTTCCTCCACCGGCACATCCCAGATGAGCGCCGCGCGTGCCGCCAACTGACGCTGCATGTCGCGCGCTGCCTCAAAGCTGGCCCAGCCGGTCTTGTAGACGGCGCTGCTGCCGGCGCTGATGGCCGTGTATCCGATGGAGTCGGTGTCGCCCACCGATGGGTGCACATCTTCGGGAGGGATGCCCAGGACCTCTGCTACGTGCATGGCTGCGGCGGTTCGGCTGCCCGCCAGGTCGGCTGAGCCCTCAACCAGGCCCACGCTGCCGTCCTGTTGCAGCGTAACCACGGCGTTGGCCGGGCCGGTGATGTTATTGCTGACCGCAGTGGCCAGTCCACGGCCCCGGTTGGGACCGCCCAATGGCGCATTGTAGTGGGGGTGCATCTGGGCCGCTTGAAGAGTTTCGACGTAGCCAATCTTCTTGAACGGGACGCCGGTTACGCGGCGGGTGCCTTCCTTTGCGGCGTTGATCAGGCGAAATTCGATGGGGTCCATCGACAGCTTCTCGGCCAATTCGTCGATCAGGGTCTCACCGGCGAACCCGGCTGGCGGTCCCAGAGGGGCCCGGTAGGGTGCGACCTTGGGCTTGTTGACCACCACATCGTAGCCCTCCGACCGGATGTTGGCGATATCGTATGGCGCGAATATGGTGTAGGCCGCCAGGTTGACCAACGCGCCGGGGAAAGCGCCCGACTCATAGACAAAGTGGGCGTCGGCAGCGGTGATGCGTCCGTCATCGGTGGCCCCGATCTTGGCCCGGATGTACCCACCGGCGGTGGCGCCGGTAGCCTCGAAGACCTCGGGGCGGGTCATGGTGATCTTGACCGGGCGGCCCGATTTCTTGGAAAGGAGCGCCGCCACCGGCTCAACGTACACCACCAACTTTCCCCCAAAGCCCCCGCCAATCTCCATGGGGATCACTTTCACGTTGGAGATTCGCTCTCCCAAGACCAGCGCGGTGAAGTCTCGGATGGCGAAATGGCCTTGCGAGCTGCCCCAAATGGTCACGCGCCCATCCCGGTCCCAGCGGGCGGTGGCGCTGTGCGGTTCGATGTAACCCTGATGCACCGGCTTGGTCCGGAACTCCCGCTCCACAATCACGTCGGCGTCTTTGAAACCCTGTTCCAAGTCACCAAACCCGAATACAAAGTGGCTGGCAATGTTGGTCGGCGGGCTGTCGTCGCCCTCGTCGCGCAGGCCGCCGGGCCGGAAGAATTCGCCCTCGGAATGGAACAACATGTCGTGGAGTATCGGCGCTCCCGGCTTCATGGCCTCCTTGCCATCCAGCACGGGAGTCAGGACCTCGTAGTCGACGTCAATCAGAGCCAGGGCCTGCTCGGCCGTGTGCACGCTGTCGGCGGCCACCCCGGCGATGGCATGCCCCCGATATAGCGCCTTGTCGGCGGCCAGCACATTGTTGCTCAGGAACCTGGGATTCAAAGGAGAGCCCTCGGCCACGTCCACCGGCCGTCCGGAGAGCACCGGCAGGTCGGCCGAGGTCACAACCGCCTTCACGCCGGGCAGGGCCAGGGCCTTGCTGGCGTCGATGGACCTGATCTTGGCGTGGGCGTGGGGGCTGCGCAGTATCTTGCCGTGGAGGAGACCCGGCAGGGATATATCCGCGCCGTAACGGGCCTGCCCGGTGACCTTGTCCATCGCGTCATGCCGTAGTGGGGTGGCGCCAATCACTCTAAATCCGTTGGCGTTGGCGATAGTTTTAACGGTCATTTTGGTTCTCCTTATAGGCTCACCTTGGGGCTATTCATAGCGCAGCGCCTCGGCAGGGTAGATCCGGGAGGCTTGGCGGGCAGGCATATATGTGGTCGCCAGAGAGAAGACGTAGGCTATGGCAATGATGATTCCAATCTGCAACCAGGGTATGGCGAACCGGACGGTTTCGATGTCGTCTTGGATGTCCTTGACTATATTGTAGGAGATTACGGTGCCCAGCCCAACCCCGATGGCGATGCCCATGAGGACCACGAATGTCGACTCGGTGAGGAAGCTGAGCTGCACCATCCGGCGCCGGTAGCCGATGGCCCGGAGCACGCCGATCTGCTGGCGTCGCTCCACCACCGCCCGTAGGCTGACCACCCCCAGTGAGGTTACGCCGACCAGCAGTCCCAGGCCCATGAAGCTGGTGAACAGATAATTGAAGGCCCGGTTGGCGGCGGCGATATCGTCGACGAGTTCTGAAAGGACATCGGTTTCCATTCCGTTCTCGCGGAAGGCCGATTCCAGGTCTTTGGAAAGAGCGGGTATATCGGTGCCCTCCGCTGCTTTGAAACGGTAGGTGGTGGTGGGAATGCGGAAGGGAATGGCTTCATCCAGGCCCCGCCGGGAGGCGATCATGCCGAAACCCAACTCGCCGAATGCGTCGGTGAGGCGATCCATCACCCCAATCACCTTCAGGGGAATCACCTGACCGGTACGCGGTTCCCTGACCTCGATGTCGATGGCCTCCATCTCGGTGTCTTCATAGAAGACTCCCTCCAGTTCAAAGGGTATCTCATCGCTGGCGAAACCTTCACGAGAGGGTACGACCAGGGAGTCGACCACCACTAGATTGGGGTCCAACCGCAACGCTTCCCAGACTTCCTCTGGGGTATCGCCGTAACCGTTGGCGATGAGTTTCAGGTTCGCGGCCGTCTCCTGGAGGTATTGGTCGTCGGCGGCGCGGACGGCGTAGAACTTCCAGCGCTGTTCGGAGGCGCCCACCTGCCTGGTTTCAACCGGGAACGCGGTATAGCCGCCGATTGATATGAAGTCCTTGTTATCCAGGCCCGGTTTCTCATCGATGGCTAGGCGTATGTCGTCGATGGGAGTGTTGGGGTTGACCTCGGCCTGAATGTCCCAGCCGCCGGCAACCTGGTCCGAATCCCCCACCGCCGCGCTGAAAGCCTCCGTGAGGATCGACATTACGATCAGGGTGAAGATGACCAGGGCGAACATGGCCAGGGTCAGTCCAGTGCGGAACTTGGCGGCCATGGGGTAGGCCACCGCGGTCACCAGCACGGGACGCAGGTGCCCGAAGGGCCGGGTCACCGTTGTCAGCAGTTTAAGGAGCAGGTCGGCGTTGTACATCACCGTCCAGACCGCCGCCGCCACCATGGCGATGCCGGAGATGAAGAACATCTCAATGCCGCCTTCCACATCGCCGAATATGGCCCGCAGCGAGCCGAAGGGAATCACCCAGAACGCCAGGTTCACCACCCCCATGAAGGTGTAGGCGATCCGGTCTCCCACGTCGGGCCGGAGCCGGGTCCGGTGGTAGGCCGTTCTGATGGAAAGGCCCACGCCCACGATCACCAGTGTCACACCGATGCGAAGCGGCGCCGCTTCGTCGGATGACGTGCCCACCCAGGTCAACAGAGCGCCGGCAACCACTGTCAGCCAACCGTGGCCCAAAGGGATCCAAAGGGCTTGAAAGACAGCGCCGAAGAATGCGAACGGGACGGTGACCGCAGCCCAGAACGACATGAGCACCAGGCCGATCGCGCGCCCTCCATCCCCACTCGCCAAAGCCCGCAGAGCGGTCACGGCCAGCAACAGTGGCCGGACCAGCGCCCGAAGCGGTGCCAGCAGATGCTGCCGGTACGGTGTTTCAGATCTCTGGGACGGCGCCGGCAGCCCCCTCACGGCGGCCACTATGTTCAGGCGGCTGACCCGGTAGGCGGATATCCCCACGGTGCTCAGGGTGATAACCATGCCCAGGCAGTAGGCGACGACGGCGCTCCTGATCTCGAAGTGGGCGAACATGGTGAAGTTCTCGGGCGCGCCGCTGCCCCCCGCCGTAAAGATGCGGTTGACCACGAATACGATGACGAAACTGGCGCCGAGACCCAATGCCACTCCGATGGCGCCCGAGACCACGGAGTAGGCCGTTCCCTCAAAGATAAACATCTGGATGAGGTGCCGGCGCTTGGCGCCAACGGCGCGGGCCATGCCCATCTCGGAGCGCCGGGCCGCCGCCAGCATCACGAAGATCAGGAAGATGAGCAGCACACCCACCATGATGGAGAACAATCCCATGATGATGAAGATGCTGGTCACTCCGGATCCGGCCTGGTCGGCCTGGTCCAGCACCTGCTTCTTGATGTCGATCACCCGGAACTCGGCCAGGCCCGCCAGCAGAGTGCCCGCCCGGCGTTCCACATCGACGAGTCCGGCCGCACTGACCGCGTTCAACACCTCTTCCTGGACATCTTCATCGGCCAGCACCCCGATAAATTCATCGGTGAGGCTCGCCTCCCTCAGTCCGGCCGCAAAGGTTGCCAGATCGGCGGTCAGGCCGCCGCCCAGCGCCGGCCCCAGCAGGTCCAGCTGCTCCAGCACTTCGTTCCGGTTGAGCAGGGTTTTTATCTCCCCGGCTATCCCCCGGTCGGTAAAGATGACCCTTAGAGCGCCGGTGACTTCGTCGCTCAGTTCCGCCCCGGCGAAGACGCCGCCCAGGTTGGAAACCGCCATGGAGTTGATCATGCCTTCGCGGCCAAACATCTCTTGGGCACGGTCCAGGCGGACCAGGAGCGTCGATTCTTGCCCGGCCAACCCGCCGCTGTCCACCACGCCCTGCACCGTGAAAGCCACGCTGGAATCGGAGATGAAGGCCACCAATTGGTCACCGGGAATGGCGTCCAACTCCTTGGCCGCTTCCTCGTTGATCAACGCATCGTTCGGCCCCAGGGATTCCAAACGCACCTCTTGACCACTCAGCAGATGAAAATCGCCAAATCCGGCCAGGGTGTTGGGGTCCACGCCGGCCACGCGCATCTGCCCTTCACTCAAGGATGTGCGGCTGTTGATCGTCGGGGCGAATTCGCCGATGCCGGGGGCCAGGCCGTCGATGGAATCCATTCCGGCCAGCTCGACCTTGAGTTGCTCGAAACGCTCATAGGGAAAGTAGTTGGAGCTGCCGATGGTGTCGGACTCCGACGCCCGGGCCGAAACTATGATCTGGTCGATGGTCCCCAGGGCTTCAACGGCGTTCTTGCGGATCGAGTAGGTGATGGAATCCCCGGTGCCAAACGCGGCCGCCATTATCAGGGTGCTGATCATGATTCCAGCAACGATCAGGGAGGTCTGGGACTTGCGGCGGGGGATGTTGCGGAGGGCCAATTTGAGCATGACCGGGTTGCGCCAGGCGACTAGAACAACGCCGGCCAGCACCGGCAGAAACACGGCCAGCAGGGCAACCATGATGATGTCCATGGAAAGGCCGAACAGTTCTTCCATACAAATCCTGGAGGTATCTGTGAGGCTTGGCTACCGGCCCGCCAGGGCAATGCGATTGTTACTGAGGTATTGTGACCGCGTTGACGCCGTCGTCAACGATCTCCCCATCGCGCATACGGACGATGCGGTGGGCGCGGTTTCCCACATCCGCCGAGTGGGTAACCAGGACAAAGCTCTGGCCGTTGTCCGCGTTGAGCCCGCACATCAGGTCCATGATCTCGCCAGCCGTCTCGCTGTCCAGATCGCCGGTGGGTTCGTCTGCCCAAACGATCGACGGCTGGTTGACCAAGGCCCTGGCGATGGTCACGCGCTGGCGTTGCCCGCCCGAAAGCTCGCCGGGAAGATGCTGGGCGCGCTCGCTCAGTCCCACCAGGTCCAATAGTTCCATCGACCTTCTGCGTGATTCGGCAGGCCCGGTGCCAGACACTAAAAGCGGAAGTTCCACGTTCTCGACAGCCGACAGAACGGGAAGCAGGTTGTAGAGCTGGAAAACGAACCCCATGCGGCGGGCCCGGTAGTCGCTGCGCTCGTCGTCGGGCAGGTCATGGAGCACCACGCCGTCGATAACCACCTGGCCCGAGTCAATCTCGTCCAGACCGGAAAGGCAGTTCAACATGGTGGTTTTGCCGCAGCCGCTGGGTCCCATGATGGCGACCATCTCGCCGCGGCCAACCGTTAGGTCCACTCCTCGGAGGGCGTTCACCTTGACGACACCAGTGTCGTAGGTCTTGTGGATGGAGCTGGCGGTAATTATGGAGTCGGACATATTCTCTTCGACAAACAAAATACCGCAGGCGTTGTCTGCGGTTTACTGATTCACAGTATATCGGAACGTGCCTGCCGCAGATACGCCCATGAAATTTAGGGTTGGTAAGTAACAGAGGCGCAAGTAGTCAGGAGGAGCGCGGCTGGGCCGGTCAGGATTGGTTACCCATCCGAGCTTTGACCTGTTCCAGCCACCACCACATGCGGCTCCAGACCAGTCTTCGCTCCTGGTCCGTCAAGCGTCGGTCCGCACGATCGCGGACGTTCGCCACCGCCTGTCCGGATAGGAAGCCCCAGGCCCCTGGCTCGCCGTAGATCCAGCCCACCACCTTGTCCTGGTTGACCGTTATAACGTTCGCCAATATCGGATCAACAATCTCGTTGGTTACTGAAAAATTCTCGGCCATAGAAGGTTACAGATTCAAATGGGTCCGGGACGCCCACGGGGTCACGGGGCAGCCCGAGACCTGCGTTATGTTAGGTTAAGACCGTGGTCTCACCGTGGTCCCACGGGGTCCCAATCCAGTGATCTAGCCGCCGCCAACTGGGCGGACTATCTCCAGAACGTCGCCGTCTTGCAATGTGAGGTTGGCGAACTCATCCTTCTTGAGCACCACGCCATTGTAACCCACCGCGACGAACTTGAGGTTAAAACCAAAAGACGCCAGATACGTCTCCAGGTCCACGCTGGCTTCTATCGGTCGAGGTTTTCCGTTCACCGTTAGATTAATCATTGTCTGTCATTTCCTCTGCTGCCCACCCCTGCGGCGCCTCCGCCGCCCAGGCGGCAGGCTTGCCGCAGCACCTGCTTCAACTCGGCTGCAGCCGCTGCCGGGTCGGGCGCGGCCAGGATATTGGTAATCACGGCAACCCCTGAAGCCCCAGCTTCGATCACCGTGGCCGCATTCTCTGGGGTGATTCCCCCGATGCCGATCAAGGGCAGCCGGCTGTTTTCGGATATCCGCCCCATCAGGCCGGGACCGGACGGTGTCTCGCCGGGATGGGACTGGGATGGGAACATGGTGCCCACGATCAGAAAGTCGGCCCCATCGGCCTCTGCTTGCAACGCCGAACGTTCCGTATGCACCGAACGGCCGATCAACCCGCCATTGCCCAGCGTCTTCCTCGCGGCCCTCACCGGCAGTCCTTCCTCGCCCAGTTGCACTCCACGGGCGCCGGCGGCCAATGCCACATCGGCCCTTTCATTCACCAGCAGCATGGCCCTTCCGTCAATCGCCTCCAACAAGGCATCGGCCAGAGTCAGCAACTCCCGGCCGGCCAGGTCTTTCTCTCGCAACTGCACCATGTCAACCCCGCCTAGCACTGCCTGTGCCACGCGTTCAACCAGGTCGGAGTAATCACCATTGCCGTCCGGCCCGGTCGCGGAACGGCTGGTAACCAGACAGAGACAGGGGCGTGGCAGTTCGGCGGTCACCCAGCCTAGCTGCTGGCCGGCACTGGCTGGGGCACGTCGGTGGTCGGGCTGCTGGCAATGGCGCTGCGCCGCACCCCGATCCGGCCCGCCAGGTATGCGCTCCGGCCAGCCCGCACGCCATACTTGAAGGCCTCGCCCATCAGGGCCGGGTCATCGGCCTGGGCGATCGCGGTATTCACCAGCACCGCGTCGGCGCCCATCTCCAGCGCCTGAGCGGCGTCGGAGGGCACTGCCAGACCGGCGTCAACCACCACCGGGATGTTGGCCTGCTCAATGATGATCTTGATCTCTTCCATGGTGTGGATGCCCTGGCCCGAACCGATGGCCGAACCAAGCGGCATCACCGTTACACAGCCGGCCTCTTCCAGGGCTTTGGCCAACGTCGGGTCGGCATGGATGTAGGGCAGCACCTTGAACCCTTCTTTCACCAGGAGCCGGGCAGCCTCCAACGTGGCGGCGCCGTCTGGGAACAGGTAGTTGTGGTCGGGAATGACCTCCAACTTTACGAAGTCGGTCTGGCCCACTTCACGGCCCAACCGGGCGACGAACAGGGCCTCCTCCACGGTGGCGCAGCCCGCGGTGTTGGGCAATATCTGGTACTTGCTCCAGTCGATGTAATCGAGCAGGGTCTTGCTGGTTGGGTCGTCCAGGTCCAGGCGCCGGATGGCCACCGTAATCATCTCGGTCCCGGAGGCCTCTACCGCTGCAACCATCTCTTCCATGGTGCGGTACCGACCCGTTCCCACGATGAGCCGGGAATTGAAAGACTTCCCACCGATAATCAGTTCATCGGACATATCGTCCATTCTCCTTTTGGGAGTAGCTATAGAGAAACAGCCACCAGGTATATAGCCTGGTGGCTGCTTCGTAAGTCTGCTGCTGCGTCTAATCCCTGCGCCAGTATTATCTGGGTCAGGTACAGACGGTCGGCGGCGATATTGGCCACCCTCTCAGCCTGGCTTACCCAAGCTCCCGCCAGAACGTGTTTACCGTCCTGTTACGAGTTGAGCTTATCACCGGCCTGTGGGGGTGTCAACGAAATATTCAGCCTCGAAACCCGATCGGAAGCACGCCGGTTCCTTGCTGGGGGCAGCTCCGAAAACCGCATGGCAGCCCCCATGTCTTGCGGGGCGTACATTGATTTACCGGATTCAGGGGCCGAAGATATATGGGGTGTCCCGAAACCGACCCGCTGCCAGGAGGCGTTATGGCCACGGATATTTCCACGGGTATTTACCAGCCTGTTTCTTCAATCAACCGGGCAACCGCAAGCCAGATAAAGCGGCTAACCACCGCGTTGTCCATCGCGGTCCTTCTTCTGGTTGCCGTTGCCTGCACCAGCGGTGATAGCGGCGCCGACCCCGTGACCGAACCGACGACCGCGCCGGCCACGCAGTCCCCGGCCGACACCCCGGCCGACGCGACCGCACCAAATATCCCTGATACGGCCGAGCCCGAGTCTGGCCCCGGGCCATTGACCAACAACGGCGGCACCTCTGGTGCGCGGGCATCGGAAACACCGGCCCCGGAACCCGACATCGTACCCACCGACACCGTGGCCCTGGTATTGGCGGTGAGCGGCGGCAGCAGCTCGGGCACCCTCAAGACCATCGTCAACGACTCCAGCACGGGCGCGATGCTGGGCACCAAGTTCATCCAACTGGAAAGCTCGTCGAGATCGGTCTTGCTCTATATCCCGGACACCGGTGAAACCACGGTCCTGAATTCCTATAGCTCGCCCAGCTATGCGCCCCATTTCAAGCGCCCCTACACGTTGGAAGACCGGTTGTACGTGTCGGACAAGTACACCAACGGCGGCGCGATGACCATCGCCGAATACGACACCAGGACTCTTGACCGAAAATCGGAATGGGGGACCCAGAGTGACGTCGTGGATCCCGGATACGCGGTGGCCGGCGGGCGGGTGTATTTCAAGACAGGCAGCACGCAGCAATGGTCGATGTCCCGGGGTTACTACAATGTCCCAGGCGACTACATCCGGTCTCCCTACGACAACGGCGGGTCTTCAACCCAGTTGGACAAACCGGATATCGGCTTCGATCTGGTGTCGAGCGGAGACACCCTCTACGGCGCCAAGTTGCCCAGCCAGCCGGACCCCGTCACCGGCGTGTTCACGGTAGACCCCGAAACCGGCCAGCCCGCCGGCGTCTACACCGCCGCCTTCGAGATAGACGGGTGGGACGATTACCATCCGGCGAGTTGGCAAAACGTGGTCATCGCCGACGGCATGGCCTATTGGGCCGGATTCCTGGAAAAGTCCGGCGCTTACTCGGTTGAGATACTGGCCGCGGACCTAACGAACCCCGAACTTTTCACCGTGCATGCCTTCGACATGCCGTCTACAGCCGTCGGGATATCTGGGTGGAACGCGACTATCGACGCCGACAACGGCTACGTGCTGATCAAGCCGTTCTATGAAGGCGGGGACCGGTCCAAGGTGTTCGTCTACAACACAGCCTCAGCCACTGGGGAACTGATAGACACCGGTTTCGATATAACGGATGCCCAGCTGATCTTTATCGAGGGATAGGGGAGGGTTAGCGGCCCAAGGGCCGACCAAACGCGTCTTAGAGCGAATCGTCCCGGTTGTTTTGACCTACCTGGTAGTGGGAGCGATCTTCAGCTTCTTCTGCCGATTGATCTGGCGAAAAACTCACTGGTGGCAATGGGGACTTTCTGTAAGCATACCCGCACTCTTCATGGTAGGTCTTATGGGTACAGACATTGGACTGGGGTACCAAGCGTTGTACGTCGTAATTGCTTTGGTGTCTGCATCTACTGGCTCGCTCATCGGAGATTTTACAGCGGGCGCAATAAGGCGCAAATGATAATGCACACAGCTAGGGCGCTGAAGGTTGCTCAGCGGACGGGGAACCCGGAGGTCTTCGGTGAGCGAAGCTGGCTTATCGCGGTTAGGTGATGTCAGGGTAAGAGAACTCTGGCCTGCGAGACAGTGAGACCGATGAATCAACCTGGTTGAAATTGGGTAACCGGCAGGGTGGCGTGCGCCGCTTTGTCCTTGTTCCTCGATCCCTTGGTGTTGGGACTGCTGGGCGTCGTAGCTGGCACGGTTGCTGTCTGGAAGGGCGCGAGGTGGAGGGGAACACTGGGCGTGTCTGGGAGTGCAGTGGCGGGGATCGTAGGGTACTACTTGGCTGCTGGCCTGGTTACGTAAAAGCCGCCAGCAAGACTGTCAGTCAATCCGCCCCGCTGGCACAAATTCTCTCCACCCTTGACACGCTGTGCTTCCTCCGTTCTTTCGACATGTCCCACTCCTTCCTCACAGCAACGGCTGTGCGTATTTTAGGAGCGGAAATATCACTTAACCAATCGTTTGAAGAACGGGTCTGTAGGCACTGGGCAAATTATTTCCTCGACCTAGCCCAAGTGTTCTTCAGCAGGATGGTAGGCTCTATGAATAAAATCTTAGGCGGTGGTCCGCCGTTACCGGCCACGCAACTTTGGGTCTAGGGCGTCCCTAAGGGAGTCTCCTAGCAGGTTGAAGGCGAGTACGGTCAGCGAGATTGCCAAACCTGGGAAAAGCACCAGCCACCAGATCGGCTTGTAAGTCGCTGATACCACGCCGCCGAGCATGTTGCCCCAGCTGGGCGTTGGCGGGGTAATGCCAACCCCGAGAAATCCCAATGAAGCCTCAATCACGATGGCGGCGCCCAGGTGGGCCGTGGCCAAAACCAGGAATGCGGCAAAACATTGGGGAGCGATGTGCTGGACCATTATTCGTAGGTCGGAAGCGCCCATGGCCCGGGCCGCGTCAACGTAGGTTAGCTCTTTAACGGATAGCACCACAGAACGAATCACCCTTACACCGTACGGAAGTCTCGTGACGGCTATTGCGATGATCACGGTCCACATTCCGCCGCCAAGGGCTACCAGGAGGACCATTGCCAATACCAACGCCGGGAAAGACATGACCATTTCTACCAAACGTTGGCTGATGATGTCGAATCGGCCTCCGAAGTAGGCGCTGGCAATACCCCAAGCAGAGCCTGCCGTAGTGCCTAATAGCACCGAGAATAGGGATACTTGCAGGGATACCCGACCGCCATGGATGATTCTGCTTAATATGTCGCGTCCCGTATAGTCTGTGCCGAGGAGATTTTGGGCCGACGGGGAACTGCCCAGTTCATTGAAGTCGACGTACAGAGGGTCAGCTGGAGCGATAACACCGGCGAATATGGCGACCAAAGCCATCAACAGTAGGAAGATTCCGGCCGCCGCCCCAACCGGGTATTTTTGTGCGAATGTTATTGGAATGCGCCAGGCGCTGTTAGTCCTGCGCCGCACGCTACTGCTCGATGCGGCACTACTGATCTGGGTATCGATTTGTTCTGCCAAATTGACCTCAGTCCTGTTCTGAATCCTGCGTTACATCAAATGAGCGTGCACTGGGGCTGATGTCCAACCTTCCAATCATTGCCGAGGATGTTCATACCTATAAGTTGCCCGATTAATGCCCGAACCTAGTTGTAGCGGATTCGTGGGTCGAGCCAAGCGTAGGCCAAATCGATGGAGAGATTCACCAAGACGAAGATGATGCCGTACAGGAGCACTAGGTTCTGTACCACCACAAAGTCGCGTTCGGAAAATGCCTGAACCAACGCCGAACCCAAACCGGGCACCGTGAACGCTGCCTCAACCGCCACAGACCCACCCAATAGGAGACCGAACAGCACCCCAGATAGGGTGATTACCGGTAGCAAAGCATTGCGAAGGGCGTGGCGCAACACCACCGTCCGTTCAGACAGGCCCTTGGCTCGGGCGGTGCGCACGTAGTCGTCGCGGATTACTTCTAACAGGGTTGTACGGGCCATGCGGGCGATATAGGCCGAGGTGGCTAATCCCAACACAATCCCTGGAGCAAGTACGATCTGCAAATTTGCAATCGGGTTTTCCCATATCTGGATGATGCCTAATGGTGGACGATAATTGAACGCCAGCAGAGAAAAAACTACCACCAAGATGGCTACCCAGAAACTGGGAACCGCCAAAAATATGATTGTAAAGAAACGGGTGACATAGTCTGCAATGCTGTTTTGCCGGATGGCGCCAATAATCCCAACCGGCAAGCCAATCAACCACGATACAAGGACCGCTATGACCGCGATCTCGGCCGTAAGCGGACCTCGCCGTAGAATCATTTCCGAGACGGAATCGCCGCGCCAGAACGACTCACCCATCTTCCCGGTAAAGATGTCTTGCAACCATTCGCCGTACTGGATAACTAGGGACTTATCGAGACCCAAGTCGTGTTTGATGGCGGTAACATCGGCGTCCGTCAGGTTGGCTCTACCGCCATCGCCATAGAGAATCGTCAGCGGGTCTCCCGGCAGAATTCGGAGCGCGAAGAAGATGATGATTGTGATTCCGAACAAGCCGGGAATTGAGTATAAGAGCCGCTTGGCGACGTATTTGTGCATAAATACCTAATTACTTGTCCAACCATACCGTATCGAAACGGAGGTCATTGACCAAGGTGCTTCGGTTGGCCCGGCCATGTCCTTTGACGTAATTGGCGAACCCATCGACGATGACGAAATGATATAGGTTAATCATCGGCGTCCACTCTTCTAGTATCTCTACCCCACGGTTGACGAACTCCGCCTGCTTGGCAGGGTCCGGCTCATTGAAGAGATTATCCACCAGGGCGTCGAATTCCGGATGGGATGAGCCCCGGCTCCAGTTTCCGCCAGCGCCGGTGGTGAAATATGAGGAGAAGTAAGGCGCGACTTCGGCCAGCGTGGTGGGATTTCCATTGATGGCTAAATCGTAATTCCCGCGAGCCTGGTCTTCTTGCCAAACCGAGGTATGGACCACCCGGATATCGCTATCTATGTTGAGATTCTGCTTCATGAAAGCCTGAAGCATAGGCGCCGTGGGTGAGACAAAGAAATTGAGGTCTCGGACCATGATGTCCAGCTTGGGAATCCCTTCGCCGTTGGGGAAACCTGCGTCCGCCAGAAGCTGCTGGGCTGCAGCTATGTCTTCCTCGGGCACGGGACAACGGTAACCAGGTTTTTTACCGAGAGTATCTTCCACGAACTGAGTGCCATAGGTGATGTCGTCGGGCATTATCCAAGTTCCAATGGCAACTTCCCTAATTGCGGAGATCGCATTCTTGATGGCGCAGCGATCCAGCACCATGGAGATTGCCGTCCGCACTTTGGCATCCCCCAAAGGACCTCTTTCAAAATTGACCCACGCTCCGCCATAAGATGGAATCGGGTATTCGACGGCGGTATAGGTGTCGGCGTAATTTGCCCGGATATCATCGCGAAGATCAGCGCCGGCGCCGTACACATAATCGACGCGTCCGGTGAGTAGCGCCGCTCCGGTGGCCGGCCCGTAGGGCAGGTGGTTGAATTGAATCCCGTCAAGATAAGGTAATTCCGGGTTCCAGTAATCGAGGTTGCTCTCCAACTTCCAGAACTCGCCCGATTGGTGGGACTCCAGAATGAACGGCCCAGTACCGGGGTGTTCTATCGTGCCAGGTTTAAGTTTCTTCAAGTCGGAATTGTTGTCGTCAATGGTCTTCTTCCGTTCAATCACGTTCCAACCTGAGGCGATCGCCGACGGGATGAAAGCCCTCGGCGCCGTGAGGACGAATTCGACCGTCAGGGAATCCACAGTTCGAACCTCACTGACGGCTCCGAAAAGGGGCTGGCGAGGAGAAACCATTCCGGTCGGAGGGTAGATTATCCGGTCAAAAGTAGCCTTGACGTCTTCTGACGTCAGCGCAGCTCCGTCTTGGAATTTAACGCCTTCTCGAAGATGGAATGTGTAAACCAGCCCATCGTCAGAGACCTCCCACTCGGTGGCGAGGTCCGGCAGTAGCGCTTTCCCTCCGTCGAAGGGGCTGTAGCGAATCAGGTTATCAAAGAAGGGTCCCATCGGCTCGGCGCAGGCTGCCGTGTTGCATTGGCCCATATCGAAATGGGGCGAGTCCGAAAGACCAGCCCATTGTAAGACCCCGCCCCGCTTGGGGTTGCTTTCCGGGGCTTTGAGCATTCCTTCGGCGGCGGGTACCGACACCGAGGTCGGTGCGTTAGATGCCGGTGCGCCTGCTGTCGCGGTCGGAGCCGCAGCGGTGGCTTGGGGCTCTGTAGTGGCTGAACTGCCACATGCGGCTAGAAGGCTCAAGAGGAGCACTAGAACCACAGAAAACGCTGTTTTAAGGCTGAAGGGGGCTGACATTAATCGGACTCCTTTTTCCATTAGACGCTATTAATAAACCAAAGTTACGTAGTTTGCATTCTCGACAACATATCGCTGGTGACTCGACAGGTTGCCAATAAGCTGGCATGCGAATCAGTTAAGTTACATGCTATCCACTCACTAAGAATCAAATCGCTACCAACTTTACATGAGAACTAATCCGGGATTTCCCAAATCAAACTGACTTTCCTGGCTATAGCTCCCTCTGGGATACCGCCAACTGTAATTCCGCATCCCAAGGATGTCAAA
>MUCI01000007.1 GCA_002816575.1 SAR202 cluster bacterium Casp-Chloro-G2
CGGACCCTTTTCTGATTTCTGGGTAATAGCTTGCGGCTAGCGCCTGGGCCTAATCCCGGGCCTAATGATGATGACCGTGATCGTCGTGCTCTTCCTCGTGTTCCTCGGTGATCAATGCCTGGGAGGTCAGGATCATCGTCGCCACGCTGGCAGCGTTCTCCAGGGCGGCGCGGGTGACCTTGGTGGGGTCGATTATCCCTGCGGCAACCATGTCGCCGTAGGCGTTGGTCTTGGCGTTGTAGCCAAAGTTGGCGGTGGTGTTGTTGCGGACCTGTTCCAGCACCACTGCGGCCTCTTGGCCCGAGTTGCTGGCGATGATCCTGATGGGCGTTTCCAGAGCCTTCCGCAGGATGGACTTGCCGACGGCTTCGTCGGCGGGCAGGTTCAGGCCTTCCAAGACCGACATGGCCCTGATGTAGGCCACGCCGCCACCGGGCACTATGCCCTCTTCGATGGCGGCCCGAGTGGCTGACAGCGCGTCCTCAACCCTGGCCTTGCGCTCCTTGAGTTCGGGTTCGGTGGGCGCGCCGACCTTCACCACGGCGACGCCGCCGGAGAGCTTGGCCAGCCGCTCCTGTAGTTTTTCCTTGTCGTATTCGGAGGTCGTCTCTTCGATCTGGACCTTGATCTGCTCGGTACGGCCCCGGATGTCGGTCGCGGTCCCCTTGCCCTCGATGATGGTGGTGTGGTCCTTGGTGGATTCGATGCGGCGGGCCTGGCCCAGGTCGGCAACGGTGGCCTGCTCCAACTTACGGCCGGTCTGCTCGGAGATCACCTGTCCGCCGGTTAGCACGGCAATGTCTTCCAGCATGGCTTTGCGGCGGTCGCCAAAGCCGGGGGCCTTCATGGCCAGACAGTTCAGCGTGCCCCGCAGCCGGTTAACCACCAGCACCGCCAGGGCCTCGCCGTCGATGTCTTCTCCGATTATCACCAGGTTCTTGGTGACCTGCAGGACCTGTTCCAGCAGGGGAACCAACTCTGCGGCGGCGGAGATCTTCTTGTCGGTTATGAGGATGTAGGGATTCTCGATGACCGCTTCCATGCGTTCCGGATTGGTGACGAAGTAGGGGCTGATGTAGCCACGGTCGAAGTTCATGCCTTCGACGAATTCGGTGGAAGACTCGGTCCCCTTGCTCTCCTCCACGGTTACGACGCCCTGGGCGCCGACCTTTTCCAGCACGTCGGCCAGTAAATCGCCGATCTCTTGGTTGTTAGCGGAAACCGAGGCCACCTGGGCCATCTGGTCCCGGCCCTCGATCTTGGTGGAGAGCTTGCCCAACTCGGCCACAACAGCGGCCACGCACTTGTCGACGCCGCGCTTGATGGCCATTGGGTCGGCGCCGGCCACCACGTTCTTGATGCCCTCTTGGACGATGACCTGGGCGATGATTGTGGCGGTGGTGGTGCCGTCGCCGGCCACTTCGTTGGTCTTGGCGGCGGCCTCTTTGATGAGTTGCGCGCCCATGTTCTCGAATGAATCGGGCAGGTCAATCTCTTTGGCGATGGTCACGCCGTCGTTGGTGATGACCGGCGCGCCCCATTTCTTTTCCAGTACTACGTTCCGGCCCTTGGGACCGAGGGTCAATTTAACGGCGTTGGCGACGGTGTTGATTCCCTTCAGCAGCGCTTTATGGGCTTCCTCGTCGCGGACAATATCTTTGGCAGGCATCGATTTCTCCTTAATTTGGGCGGGGGTTCTTACCCCGGTCAACTACGCGGTGAACTATCTATCGTTACGGTTGATCGAAACTAGGAAAGGACGGCCAGGATCTCGTTGGCCCCCAAGACCAAAAGGTCCTCGTCTGCAACGGAAATCTCGGTCCCGGCGAACTTGGAGTAGATCACCGTGTCCCCGGCCTTCATATCAATCTTGACCCGTTTGCCGTTCTTGAGCACACGGCCCGGTCCCACCGCCAGTACCTCGCCCTGTTGCGGGCGCTCTTGGGCGGTGTCGGGCAGGAAGATGCCGCCTTTGGTGACGCCTTCTTGATCGCTGGGGCGAACCAAAACGCGGTCTCCCATGGGTTTAACTTCGGTTGCCGATTTGGCGCTGGTGGTCATCTTAGGCTCCTAATGGTAACGGGGTTGTCAATCAATGGCGGGCGCAGTTCGCGAATCTGTATGAAAATCACTCTAAAGGATAGAACCGGCGCCGCCAACGGTCAAGATGCTTGTGGTAGACCAGACACGCCGGTTTCCTAGAGTGCGGCCCGCCCGGCCCACCAGCCTGACGCCGTGCTAGACTCCCGCCATGGCTTTCACCGCGGACTTGCACCTCCATTCCCGCTACGCCTACGCGTGCAGCAAGAACCTGACGCTGGCCAACATGGCGGCTTGGGCCAAACTGAAGGGCATCGACCTGCTTTCCACCGCCGACTACACCCACCCAGCCTGGCTGGCTGAACTTGAAGCAAACCTGACGCCGGTGGATAACGGCGTTTACCAGTTTGAGGGCGTGAGATTCGTGCTGGGGACGGAGCTAAGCTGCGTGTTCAAGCAGGGCGGACGCTCCCGCCGGGTGCATCTCCTAGTTTACGCGCCGAACCTGGAAGCCGTATATGGCATTCGCCGCATGTTGGACGGTTTGGACACCAAGCTGAACGGCGACGGCCGGCCAACCGTCAGAGTTTCGGCCCGGGACCTGACGGCTCGGCTGCTGGACATCAACCCTGCCTGTATCGTCGTGCCAGCCCACGTCTGGACGCCCTGGTATGGGGTGTTGGGTTCCAAGTCGGGGTTCGACTCGCTGGATGAGTGTTTCCTGGACATGACGCCGAAGATACCGGCGGTGGAGACCGGCCTGTCCAGCGACCCGGCGATGAACTGGAGTGTGCCGACGCTGGCGGGAAAGACCATCGTGTCTTTCTCAGACGCCCATTCTTTGCCCAACATGGGCCGCGAACTGACCGTGTTTCAAGGCGATGCCGGCTACCGGGATCTCTCCCTGGGGCTTCGGGAGAACCGGGTTGAGCGCACTTTGGAATTCTTCCCGGAAGAGGGGAAATACCATCTGACCGGCCACCGCAAGTGCGCGATCAGCCAGACACCCGGCGAGACGCGGCAGGCGGGGACCGGATGCGCCAAGTGTGGGCGTCCGCTGACCTTGGGAGTGCTGCACCGGGTGATGGAATTGTCGGGCGGCGAAACCGTAACCCAAGACAAATTGGGAGAGGACGCAGCCAGGCGGTCGTTCACCCGGTTGACGCCTCTGGTCGAATTGTTGGCCCACACCATGGGCAAGGGCCGCGCCGCCAAAACCGTTGCCCAGGCTTATCACAGTATCTGCACTGAGCTCGGGGGAGAGGTCCGGGCGCTGACTCAAGCCACCTTTGAGGACTTAAAACGCGCGGGGGGAGAGGCGTTGGCCGTTGCGATCACCAAGGTCAGGGACGGCCGGGTGGAAATCGTGCCGGGATTCGACGGGCAATACGGCACGGTGCGACCTTGGGATAACGGGGCTTAGCTCGAGATCAGCCGGTTATCTGACGAATCTGGCATTTCCCCGGCTGACCCGGTTGATCGATACCGGCGAACCCAGTTCCAATCCAACGGCCACCAGGGTCACCGGGTCAAACGACCCCAAGGTCATTTCCTGACCGACCGCCAAGTCCGCCAGTGTCAGCGCCCGGCCCTGCTGGGTGATTGGCGTTTCGGGACTGACCCTTAGGCTGACCAGCTCCAACCAGATATTGGATACGGTGACTCGGGCCTGGCCATCCGGCTCTCGGGCCACGCCCCGGATGATCCCGGTGACCACTCCCGGTTCGGGCCGCTTCAGGCTGAGCACGGATATCTCGCCGCTCCCGTCCGATGTCCGGACCCTGGTGTTAGGGCGGACCAGGTCGCCGGTTCGGACCTCGTTGATGGACACGTTGAGGCCGTCCCGCCGAATGGTTGTTGCCGCATTGTGGGTGTAAGACTTCAGACGGCCGGCTTTGGTCTTGATGGTGATGTTGCCGCCAACGACCTTGGGTACGAAGCTGTGGACCACGCCGGTGATCAGCTCTTCGCCGCGCAGCGGGGCCATGGTTTCCAGTTCCAGCAGCCGGTAGGTCTCGGGGTCGAACCGGACGAAGACCCCGGCGCCCTCCATGTCCTGGGTCAGCTTGGCCGCCGTGCCGTTCCGGATCACTACTGCCCCGGCCGATTCGAGGGATATCTGCCGTTCAGAAGCTCGGTCCAAGATGGTGACGATATTCGCATCTGCTGCCACCGCCAGCAGGGTTCCTTGCAGCTCTCCCCGTTCAACCGTGAAGGCCAGTTGCGTGGAAGCGTCATCGGACAGCGTATTTCCGGCCAGTACCGCAACCCGGCTGGCCTCGTTTCCCGATAGCGCGTAACGCACGGTCACCCGGCTCGCCAGGTCAAGCTGACCGGACCGGACCCGCTCTCCGAAGAGGGCCACCGGCGTGTCGCCCGATATCTTGACCATCACCGGCGCACCGAACTCGGGCTGCACGGTTACCTGACCGGTGCCGCCGTCCAGTGACGTCACCATGCCAGTGATGTCCGCGGAGGGGACGCCGATGCGGTTTCCAGAGAATAGGCTCGCGTACACGGATTCAGCGGCGGCGGTCGATGTTACAAGGTCTGCTCCGGTTTCGCCGCCGTTCACCAGCAGGGAAAGGTTGCGCACTCCGTGTTCGGCCAGGCGCCAGCGCAGTGCGGTCATGTTGGCCGAGGACTGTGTCGTGCCGGCTACTTGGTTCAGCGACAAGGCTTCTTGCAGTCGGCCGGCCGCCGCGAGCGCGCCGTCCAATCCCGTCACGGTGAGCCGGCCGGTGGCTGGGTCTTGCTTCAAAACGGCGGTGACCAAACCTCCTGCCGCCGCCGGCTCCAGACCGGCGATGACATTGGCGGTGATCTGGCTGCCCGAGCCGTCTCGCAACGTCAGCGTTTCGTCCGCATCCGGGTTGGACATGGGGTCTGGAACAATCATTATCCCGGTGAAGTGCCGGGTGATCACCGGGCGGATCGGAACGGCAAGGACCGACAGTGCTTGAGACCCATCGGCCAATACTGCCGCCAAAGACCCGGTTGCGATGTCGGTCACGGTTGGGGATTCCCACGCGTGGAGCCGGACGGCCGTTTCGGAGTCCACGTTAAGGGTTACGGGGCCAGACGCGGTCTGGAGGGTGACCTCCGAGGGAGATGATTCCATAACTGTGCCGAATACTCCAGAGCGGTCCGGGCTATCCGAGAACACCACGGGCCGTACCAGAGTCTCGGACTCCCCGGTGATGGAGGTGGCAATCACTTCAATCGCCAAGGGGTTCATGGCGCCGGGCGGATCGATTCTGGCCCGCTCCAGGTTGATCGAGAATCTGCCCTGCGCGTCGGGCAGCGTCAATCGCCCATTCACGCTCAGGGAGGCATCGGGGGAGGTGACGCCGGACACGGTCACCTGGCTCGAGCCGGTCACCAGATTTAACTCAGGCGAGGTCAAGCCCAGCATCAACGATTGGGTCTGAGGCTCGATGTCGGGAGCTTCCCGGCCCTCAGCCACGGGCGTGGCGGCCGGCGGCGCAACTTCCGCTTTGCCGCCGCAGGCGGCCAGCAGAGTTAGGGCCGCCATCATCGCGATAAGCGCCGGGATTGTGGGCAAAAGGCGCCGGTTCAATCTGAACACTCCATGATCAGGACATCCGCGCATTTGCTTGCCTACCTGGGATATAAGAATCAGATCTCCAGTTTATAGGCAAAATCGCCCTGGGCTATGACTACGGGAACGACCGATTATGTTAAAATCGGCAACGCATGGCTGGTCACCGCTTCGATCAGTCCAAAGGCTTTTTCACCGGGAACCGTGAACTGGTCATCCAATAAAACGGCTCAAGCCCGAAGCGTGGTCAAATTGCAAGAACCTTTACCTGTTTCGGTACGGCGGCTCCAAACAGAAGACATCGATGAGGTCGTCGCCATCGAGAAAGAAGCATTCTCGCCCCTGTGGGTCAGTGCCTCTTTCAAGCGAGACCTGAACAACAAACGCGCCAGTTACCTGGTGGCGTGCTTCGATGATGACGTATCCCCCGAAGAGATACTGGCCGAGATCGGATCCGACGGACCGGACGAAGAAGCCGGCCGGCGGCCTCTGGGGATATGGTCGCGCGTGATCGGGCGGTTGGGGTTATCTTCGGATAATGGGACCGTTGCTGAAGACGGCGCGTTCAACATCGCCGGATACGTCAGCGTTTGGTATCAGGGCGAAGAAGCCCACATCACCGAGATAGCCGTCAAAGAAACGTTCCGCAGCCGTGGCGTGGGAGAGTTGCTCCTCATCGGCTCGCTCAAGGCGGCCATCGAATACGGCTCCAAGGTGATGACCCTGGAGGCCAGGGTGTCTAACTTCATCGCCCACCGCCTGTACCAGAAATACAGCTTTAAGTCCGTGGGGATCCGCAAGGCGTATTATTCCGACAACCGCGAAGACGCGGTGATCATGACCACCACGCCCATCGATACCGAAGAGTATGCGGCGCAGTTCGCCGTACTCCAATCGACCTATCAGGCGCGCTGGGGCCGAATGTCCATCAGCGAATACTGAGCAGGGATCACTGGGTTAGAGCCTGCGCGCCGGGCGGAATGGGGTTATGATTAACATAACGGTCCTGGCCCGGGGTCGCGGCGCAGGCCGTGGGAAAGCCCCATCAAGAGGGGTAAAACGAACACGAACACTGACTGGCAACCGGGTGCGATCAAGTTGACCAGGCGCAGCCGCATTGGTAGAATGGCTCGGCGCATCCCAAGCCTATGGGAGCTTGCTCAAACAGCATCCTAGACGGGTACCCGGCGGCAGGCTACAATATAGAGTCCAGATAGATAAATGTTGGTTATTGGGTTAACGGGCAGCATCGGCACCGGCAAGAGCGAAGCAGCCCGGCATCTTGAGGCGCTGGGAGCGTCAATCATCAGCGCCGACCAAGTGGGCCATGAGGCCTATACCCCCAACACCGAAGCTTGGGAGCAGGTTGTCGCCGCTTTTGGCGATGGCATCTTGCAGGAAGACGGAGAGATCGACCGGCGCAAACTGGGCGCCATAGTGTTCTCCGACCCCAGCCAACTGGAAAAATTGAACGAAATCATGCACCCGCGGATGGCGCGAATGGTTTCGGACAAGATTGAAGTCCTGCGCGGCCAAGGCGTGGACGTGGTGGTGCTGGAAGCGGCCCTGCTTTTTGAGGCCGGATGGGATTCATTGGTTGAAGAAGTGTGGGTCACCGATTCCCCGGAAGAAGCGGTCATCCAACGGTTGCAAGAGCGCAACGGCCTCTCTGAAGAGGAAGCGCGCAAACGGATATCATCCCAGATGGGCCGCGATGAGCGGCTGGGGAGATCGGACTTCGTTATTGACAACTCGGGGGACGTGGCCGGTCTAAAAAGGGCCATCAAAGAGTTGTGGGATACCAGAGTTGAGATAAGGATCGGAAAACCTAATGGTTGAAGCGGCAGAGTCACACTACACAGAGTACGCAATCGAAGAATTCCTGGTTAGGGACGAGCCCTATTACCGGCCGGTTGGTGATGAGATTGAGCTGTTCACCGCCGCTTACCGCCAGCACATTCCCGTCTTGTTGAAGGGGCCGACCGGCTGCGGTAAGACCAGGTTTGTTGAGTTCATGGCTTGGCAATTGGGCCGTCCTCTCGCCGTGGTCAAAGAAGACAAGGGAGCCAAGGCCGATGTATTAAAGGACGGCGAGGTGCGCGTGCCTCTCGTCACCATCGCCTGCCATGAAGACCTTACGGCCAGCGACCTGGTGGGCCGGTATCTACTGGACGCCAACGGCACCCGCTGGATCGACGGTCCCATGACCAGGGCCGTCAAGGCCGGGGCCATACTCTACCTGGACGAGGTGGTTGAGGCGCGGAAAGACACCACGGTGTTGATTCACCCCCTGACCGACCACCGGCGCATCCTGCCCGTGGAGAAGACGGGTTCAATCATTGAAGCCGACGACCGCTTCCTTCTCTGCGTCTCCTATAACCCCGGATACCAGAGCGCGCTGAAAGACCTGAAGCACAGCACCCGCCAGCGGTTCATCTCCATCGAGTTCTATTACCCGCCGGCACACATAGAAACCGAGATCATCCAGCGGGAAAGCGGTTGCACCAAAGAGCATGCCGACGCTTTGGCCAAACTGGGTGAGAAGATACGGAACCTGGAAGACCACGGCCTGCAGGAGGGTGCCAGCACTCGTTTGCTGATTTACGCCGGTCGCTTGATGTCAGAGGGCATCTCCCCGCGCCGCGCCGCGCAGGTTGCCATCGTCTGGACCCTGACCGACGACCCTGAACTGCAACGCAGCGTCGAGGAAGTTTCGTCTTCTATCTTCGAATAAGAGCCGGGATGAGCGAGACGCCATCAGGCGGGCTTCAAATGGGCACTCATGGATGACACGCCGCCAGAGTTGATGCGACGCGCTTTGGTGGAGCGCGCCGTAGAAAGGGTGGATGGGTCCGGATTGATTCCGTCAGCCGTTATGATTCTCCTTTACCCCAAGGACGGCGAATACTGTATCCTATTGAATAAGCGGTCGGATGAAGTTGAGCACCACAAGGGAGAGATTTCTTTCCCCGGCGGCGCTAGAGACCCGGAAGACCGCGATTCACTGGAGACGGCTCTCCGCGAGACCGAAGAAGAGATGGGGATCAGGCGGGGCGACATCACCATTCTGGGTGAGATGGATGAAGCCGTCACCCGCAGCGGGTTCAGGGTTCAGGTTTTCACTGGCACAATAGAATATCCCTACCCGTTCAAACCCAGCGCCATCGAGATTGCCGAGGTGCTGGAGATTCCCGTTTCCGCGCTGATCGACCCGGCCAACCGCCGGCTGGACACGCGCTGGCATGACGGACAAGCGGAGACCTCTTACTCCTATGTCCATGAAGAGCATATCGTCTTCGGCGCGACCGCCAGGATCCTCACATCATGCATCGACATTCTAGACAGCGACTAGAAAGCGAGGGACGCCAAGGTGACTAACGATCCAATCTCCGAGATAGAAAGCGAACTGGCTAAACTGCCGCCGGCAGTACTGGAAGCCTATCGCGCGGCGAACGAAACGGTGAAAGAGTCCTTTGGCGAAGAGGAGATTAACCTCTGGGCCAAAGAGGGCCTAACCATCGGCACCCAGACGGTGCGGTCATGGGAATCGGCCATCGAGTACTACCAGGTCAGCCCCGAAGTCAGCAAGTTCCTGTCCTTCCCGTCATTCATGCAGTGGGCCCGCTGCGGCACCTACCTGGCCCAAGATTCGCCCACCCTGGCGGTGGCCTTCTTCAAATCCAGCGTCTCCATCGTCCCCAACCTACGGCCCCAATACATCCCGCGCTGGGCGGGCCTGGGCCGCAGTCTCTACAAGGGCACCTGGAAATCCAGCACCCTGGCCGCTAAATTCTTCGAGGTCAGCCCGGACCTGGTCCGGAATCTGCCCTTCTGGGACGTGGAGGTCTTTGCGTCACTGATCGAGGCTTTGTCCTTCAAGTCCTACGACGTTGCGGGCGAGTGCCTGGTCTTGGGCCGCGATGTTTTGCCCGCAATGGGCCGGGAACGCGAGCCGTTCTTGGCCATGTCGCGCGCGCTGATCGACACCAGTTGGCGGGAGGTCAAGACCTGCCTGGAGCTGGTCCCGCGGGCGCTGCAACAGGTGGATGAAAGCCAGACTGGCCGGTTCCTCAAGCTGGGGGAAAGATTGGCCAAGGTAGGTCTCCGGGATACGTCCCGGTTCCTGGCCGACGGCACTCAGGCGCTGAGCAAGGTGCCGCAAGGCTCCCAGGGTTACATCTTGGACCTGTGCGATGGGCTGGTGGTGATCACTCCCGACGCCGTGCCGCCCTTCCTGCGCAGTCTGGACGACGTGCTCAACCGCATCACCGTCAGCCAACTGGACACCTGGTTCCAACACGGGGTCAAGCTGCTCCAAGAAAACCCGGAAAGCGGTATCGCCTTCTTCAAGATTGAGTCCAACACTTCAGAAGCCATGTTGGAAACTCTGTCTTCCAGTCTGGAACTGGACCGGGTGAAAGGCATCCTGCGTTTGTACTGCCGGGCGCTTTCCGGAACCCCGCTGGAGATATACAACACCCAAGAACTGGTGCAACGTAACATCGGCTGGGTTGACGAAGACCTGGCATCCACCGACGGCTCCAAGGTGTTCTTGCCGTCGGTGGTGGACCACTACCCCAACAAGCAGGACAACTTCGCTTGGTTCAAGGTTGTGTCCACCCATCAGGTGGCCCACCTGGAATTCGGCAGCTTCGAGTACCAATTCGAGAATGTAGCCGCTCAGTTCGAAGACCGCCGCCACGCCATGGAAGAGGCGGCCAACGAACGCAAAGGTCTGGAGCGGGCGGCCACCCGCGAGTCGTACGAGATGGCCGCCAAATTACTGGCTTCGGGAGCGGAAGGCGACGTCGATATGTCGGCCGACTACGTTGACCCCAACGACATGGGCAGCAACAGAACGTTCACCGATATCGGCCGCTTCCTGGACATATTCGAGAATAGCCGTTTGGCCTTCGACATATTTACCGTCCTTGAAGACTGCCGCCTGGACTACCGCATCAAGGTTGAATACCCAGGCATACGCGCCTCGTCCTCCCGCGTGCAAACCGAGACCCTGGTCAACCGGCCGAGGATCGAGGACATGCCGTTGCAGCAGGGCTTGGTTGAACTTCTGATTCACATGAGCTTGGACCAATTCCAGAACCTGCCAGTGGCTAAAGAGTACGAGGAAGCCGCCGAGATGCTGTCCAGCATCCTCCACGAGCTTCGCAACGCCGAGGCCAACGTGGAAGACACGTCGGAGGCGACCCTCCGAGCCTACGAGGTCATCTCCCGGGTGCCCAACCAGCAGGAGGAGGAAGACCAGTTCGAGGAGCAGGACCTGGAGGAGCCGGGTGATTTCTCCGAAGAGGACTACGAGTCCTTGATTGACCAATTGCAGGCCGGGATGGACGCCTCAGCCGAAGCCGGTGACGGCGAATCATATGAGTCGCCCGACCCGGTGGACTACCGGGGCGATTTCAAGCCTGAGATGGTCCAATTGATGACCAAGCTGCAGGCGGACAACGGCGAGGAAGGCGACGCCCAACCCATGACTCAGGAGATGCTGGAGCAATTGCTTCAGGAGAGTCCGGAGTTGGAGTTGGACGCCGAGCAGGGCGACATTGACGAGAACATGAGCGCCTTCGCCCAGAACATCATGAAGGAAGCCGGCACTCCCCCGCCCAATTCCGAGCCGGGAGAGGGCTACGGACCGCTGCTGCACGATGATGACAGCGGAGGCGAACTGGAGGCCCGTGAGCCGGCAACCTACGTGTACGATGAATGGGATTTCAGGGCCAACGACTACAAACCCCGCTGGTGCATCGTAAAAGAGAAAACGGTGGAAGAGGGCGACGTCAGCTTCTACCAGGAATCGCTGAAGACCTATTCGGCGCTGTCCAATCACATCCGCCGCCAGTTCGAGCTGATCATGCCTGAGAGCATGCGCAAGACCTACCGGCTGGTGGACGGCGAAGATATCGACCTGAACGCGGCCCTGGAAGCCTGGATGGACCTTAAGATGGGCGTTCCGCCCGACGAAAAGATCTACTGGCACCGGAACCGGAACCACCGCGAGGTGGCCGTGGTCTTCCTGCTGGACATGAGCGCTTCGACCGCCGAGGCTATCGATGAAGGACGCCAGACGGTGGACGACCGGGACGCGCCCGATGACCCGGTGGAATACATGGTCTGGCTGCGCCGCCGCCGGGAAGGCTTGGTCCGCCGGAACTACAAGCGGATCATCGACCTGGAGAAGGAGGGCACGACCCTCTTGATCAACGCCCTTGAGTCGATCGGCGACACCTATGGGATCTACGGATTCTCCGGCTACGGACGGGAAAACGTGGAGTTCTACGTCATCAAGGACATCAACGAGGCGTTCAGCGACAAGGTCAAGCGGCGCATCGACAAGGTCACGCCGCTGCATGCCACCCGCATGGGCGCTGCCATCCGCCACTGCACCACCAAGCTGGAGAACCAGGACGCCAGGACCAAGATCATGTTCCTGATCAGTGACGGCCGGCCTCAGGACCGGGGTTACAGCCGTGAGGGCGTGGAGAAAGAGTACGCTGTTCACGACACTCACATGGCCTTGGTTGAGGCCAAACGCAAGGACATCATCCCGTTCTGTCTCACCGTGGACAAGCAGGGGCACGACTACCTGAAGAGCATGTGCGGGGACATGGGCTACGAGGTTCTGGCCGACATCTGGTCGCTGCCGGAGCGGCTGCCCATGTTGTACCGGCAATTGACGGCGATCCGCCAGTAACAGGCGCCTGAGAGCATCCAGCCATCAGCCATTAGCGGGCGGCGGCTGGGATTTACAATCTAGGATCTACAAAAAAAGAGGGCCTCTAACCGCAGAGGCCCTCTTTCTGATTCCGTGGCCGTGGGCGGTTAACTGATCTCTTCTAACTGATCTCTTCTATCAGGCGGCGTAGCTCGATCAGAGCTTGGTTGGGTACGCGGCGTTTGATGGTGACTTGCCGGGGTGGCAGGCGCATCTCCATCTCGCGGGACCGCTTTCCGTTGGTTACCGAGATATAGGCCAGGCCCAGGGGCTTCCCTTCCAACTCGCCGGGTCCGGTAACTCCGCTTAGCCCCACGCCCAGGTCTGCGTTCAGATTGCGGCGGACCGCCTCAGCCATGGCGTTGGCCGTCTGTTGGCTGACGACCCCATGGTTGTCCAAAACCGCGGCGGGTACGCCGATGGCCCGCAAGGCCGCGCCGTCGTAGGCCACCAGCCCGCCCTTGAAGTAGCTGATGCTCTCTGGCACGTTGGTGATGCTATTGGTTAGCGCGCCGCCGGTGCACGTCTCCATCACAGCGAGACTCAAGCCCTTCGCCAGGAGCGACTTGCCCGCCGCCTGTTCCGGCGTCTCGTCGTCGTAGCCCCAAACGTATTCGCCCAACCGGTCGTGGATGGCCAGTTCAACCGGGGCAATCATGGCCCGGGCCGACTCGCTGCTCTTGGCCCGCGCAATCACTCTCAGATGGATGCCGTCGGCCTTGGAGTAGATACCCAGGTAGGGATTCTCCACACCGAAGAACTCGGAGATGACCTCATCCACGGCGCCTTCCGACATGCCCATGGTCTTGATGTTGCGGGTGATGGTAACTTCATCTTCGATCAATTCGGCCAACTGCGGTTCGATCTGCTCTTGCCACATGGAATGGTTCTCAGAGGGGGGGCCGGGCATGCAGATGATGATCTTGCCGTCGCGCTCGGCCCACCAGCCGGGGGCGGTGCCGTTGCGGTTGGGCACGAAGCGGGCGGAGGGGATCAGGTTGGCCTGCTTGATGTTGTGCTGGGGCATGGGCGTGCCGCGGGCGGCGAAATAACGCTCCAGGTCCTCGACCACTTCCGGCTGCACCGTCGGCGTCTCACCGAAGGCGGCGGCGATGGCCTCTCTGGTAAGGTCGTCTTGAGTTGGACCCAGGCCGCCGGTGGTGAAGATGATATCGGAGCGCTTCATCCCACTTTTGAAAGCTTCGGTCAGCATGGGCAGGTCGTCGCCGACGATGGAAACCCACTGGAGTTGGATGCCCAAAGCTGGCAGGCGGCTGGCGATCCATGCCGAGTTGGTGTCAGTCAACTCACCCATCAACAGTTCGGTGCCGATGCCAATGATCTCTGCTTTCAAATCTCCCTCTGGTTGACGGGCTTGCCTGCCAGATAATCGCGCTGGACCAAGTCTACGGCGTTGCCAGCACCGGGTCGGTGGCCAAAGCGATAATCGGGTCGAGGCGGGAATTCAGCACCGCGTACAGGTTGGTGTCTTCGCTCAAAAGGCTGCCCAGATTCACCGACACATAGCGGGATCTGCCGTCGGGGGTCAAGTCGCCGATGTACCATTCGATGGCCCGTTCTCCGCCCTGCCGGACGATCACCACGGCTGTGTTGGGCGGGTCCAGACCGTAGAGCTTGGGGTCGTCGATATCGCTGGCCAGTATCTGGTCCAGTCTGGGATTGCTCATCATCTGCAAAGATTCGGCCCAGGCGATCTGGTCCAATAGCTTGGGCTCTTCGCCTTCCTCACCTTCCAGGAACCACCTTCCGGTGCCGTCTTCCATGGCATACCTGGTGATATCGTCGCCCCGGAAGAACTGCACAACCAACGCTGAGCGCGGGTCGATCTGGTAGAGACGCCCCACCGGCGGGTCGTTGGCCAGGCGGTTCACCACTGAGGCCCACTCTATGGGCACGGTGAACAAGGTGTCGTCGCCCACCAGGCGGGCGTATTGGTTCTGGTTATCGGGTGTGGGTATACCCAGGTGGAACGCCACCTCGTTGCCATACCGGTCGAGTACTTTGACCGCGGTCTCCGGCGGCTCCAGTCCGAAGCTGGCGGGGTCTTCGATGCCGTCCGACAGGGGACGGGTCACCTTGGGACCGCTGAGCAGCAGCGGGGTGCCGCCCCATCGCTCCTGGAAAACCGGAATATCCGGGTCGCCCGAACTGCCTTTGATGTACCAGATCCGGCTGGCCGGGCTGCGGTAGTAGCTGATCTCCTCGCCCTGGTACACGATCTCCAGTCCTACGATGTCGCCCTCGTTTATCCGGTACAGCCACGGGCTGGTTTCGGCTCGTTCATTGGAGTCGGTGAACCGGAGGACCAGGAAGGTCCCACCGAAGATGATGAGCACAACCACCAGTAGGATGGACAGTCGAATGTTCATGAGTTAGACCTGTGGAAAGAGTTGGCTGGCCGGCCCGTTGGACCTACCGCCCGGCGGGACGCCGGATACATGATGTGCCGCGCCGCCCGCTTGATTCTACGACCGGATCCCATCACCGGGTTTATCGCCGCACCCACCAGACCAGAGAAGCCATCAGGGCCATCAGTCCCGGCAGGAATAACCAGGACGAGAACCGGACGAAGTCATATTCGTTGGCGTCCAGATTGAACTCGCGGAAGGCGAAGACCTTGGGGCGTATGGATACCAGGGAGAAGTCGCCGACCAGGAAGTTGGCCGAGTTCAAGAACAGGTCAGCCCCGCCACCGTGGTTATAGGAACTATTTGACAGAAAGTCGGAGTCGCCGAAGATGATGATGTCGGAGATCTCAGATGGGTCCGGGTCGGAAGTGGGCGGCCGGGACCCCACTTGGCCGACGGAACGGACCAAGACCGCGGGCACGAATGGGCCGATGGTATCCGCGTCGGCGCCGCTGGTGATGGGCTCGGTGCGGTCTGGCTCGGCGATCAGATAGCTTTCGGTGGATGTGGCCGCTAGGGGCAGGCCGGTGCGGAGGTCGTCTTGGACCAGCGAGATGGCGGTGGCGCCCGGCATGAACACGCTCTGGAGGCGCTCGCCCTTGGGCAAAGTGATCTCCAACGGGGCCTCGGGGTTGAACTTCTGCAGGCTCAGGGTCTGCGGCAGTCCCGGAACGGAGCTTCCCACATCGCGGATATACCCGGTGGCCACCAACACGCCCCAATCGGAGAAGAAGTCGCGGAACGAGGCCGGTGAGTTCGGTTCGGCCAGAAAAATCATCCGGCCGTTCTCCCTGCGGAGAGATTCGTCGGCGTTTACGCCTTCCAGGTAGCGGTCCAAGGCGGCTTCATGGGCTTGCGGCAGGCTGGAGGTGGGGCCGGCGATCACCACCAGAGCGGCGTCGTCTGGGACCTCAACTTCCGTATCTGTATTGCTCCAGGCCAGAGTCTGCACCTGGTAGTTGTCTCCCTCCAGGCCGGCACGCACTGCGGCGTACCCGTCGGAAGAGGTGCTGTTGATGTTGCGCTCGCCGTGCCCGGATAGGAAGTAGACCTTCTTCTTCTCGCTGCCGGTTGCCACCAGAGTGCTGGTGACCAGATCTTGTTCCAGCTTGGTGTAGTCGGCGTCAGTGGGCCGAAGCACGTCAAACACCCCGCTGTCCATGCCCTCAACCACCACGATCTCGGTGACGAAGCCGGTGGGCCGGGCGCCGAAGTAGGCGCTTACCACCTCTGGCTTTAGGTCGGGGTCAACCACGCGGAATGAGAACTTGCTGGACCGGGAGTCGAACTCTTTCAGGGTGTTTAGGACCTTATTGCGCCGCTCCGCCACTTTCTCATCATCGGTATCATTCTCGTCCTTGTAGAACGCCGTGGCGCGCACGTTTTCGTCCAGCTTGCTCAGCACGTCTTTGGTGCGGTTGGCCAGGCTGAACTGGTTGGTGGCCGTCAGGTCCATGCGGGTGGAATTCTCGAATGACAGCACGTTGGCCACGACGATTATGCCGATGAACGCGCTCACCAGCACGAGGGTGTTGATCCCATACCGGCCGGTGCGGCTGAGGAAGGCGGCGATGACGTTGCTGAATGCCACCGCGCCCACAGCGCCGAGCAGCGTGCCGCCTATTACGATGTCGATATAGCCGTACAGGCGCATGGAACTGATGAAAGCCACGACGACGATGCCCGTTACCAGCCCGATGATGCCGGCCAAGACCAACGGCGCGCCGTAAGAGCCGATCCAGTCCATTGCCGGCTCGAAGAATGTGATCAGCGGTTGAGAGAGTTCCTCGTCCGGCCGGGTGTTTACCTCAGGCTGTGCCTCGGCCGGTGTTTCCCGCTCCGACCGTCTGCGCCTGCGCCAGTCCCTGGGCCGCTGGCTCCCGGCGTCTTGCCCTGGCTCCTGCTCCGGATCTTGGTTCGATGAGCTGGTCATTCTAGCGCCACCTTCTCGATTCCAGCATGCGGATGGACAGGAACAGGAAGACGGCTATCACGCTGAGGAAGTAGACGATGTTCGATGTGTCGATGACGCCCCGGGAGAAGTCTTGGAAGTGACCTCGCAGCCCCATCTCACCGATGATCTCTCCGGCGAGTCCGCTAACGGAACCGAAGGCCCGGTCGGCAAAGAACAGGGCGAGCAGGATGCCCATGGCGACCACCGCCGAAACGATCTGGTTGTTGGTCATGGTGGAAGTGAGCAGTCCGACCGCTAGGGCTGCCGCCCCGTACAGGACCAGGCCCAGATACCCGGCGTAGATGGGTCCGGGGTCGGGGCTGGCGTAGACAAAGAGCAGGATGGCATAGAAGAAAGACAGGGCAACCAACACCAGGAAGAACACTAGGCTGGCCACGTACTTGCCCGCGATAATCTCCCAGTCGCGCACGGGGGAGGTCAGCAGCAGCTCGATGGTGCCCAGCTTGCTCTCCTCAGCCAGCAAACGCATGGTCAGAGCCGGGGCCAGCAGTATGAATACGATGATCGCGCCGTCGAAGAATGGCGTTAACGTGGCTTCAGGAAAGGGGTCGCCCAGGTCTTGGGTGAAGAAGAACCCGGTCAGCGCCAGAAATATCAGGCCCACGATGTAGGCGGTTGGGCTGCTGAAATATAGCTGAATCTCTTTCCAGGCTACCGCCTGGGCTGTCCGCATCCTTACAACTCCTCGTGGGTGGTCAAGCGCAGGAAAATCTCTTCAAGGCTCATGCCGACCAATTGCAGGCCGCGCAGGCTCCAGCCATTGTTGACGACAACCTGGGAGATGTCGTCCCGCAGGTCTTTGCCCGGCTGGGCTTGTACCATGTATGTGTGGCGGCCATTGTTGTTCACGTGGGTCACGTCGCTCACGCCGTCGATGCCCTTTAGCATCGGAAGGACCTCCGCAGCCGGCCCGCCGATCTCCACCTCAAGCCGCTCGACCCCCTGCAGTCCCTCGGCCAGGTTCTTGGGTGTGTCTTCGGCCACGATGCGGCCTTCGTCGATGATTAAGACCCGGTCGCAGATCATGCTGACTTCGGGGAGGATGTGGCTGCTCAACACCACGGTCTGGTCCCGGCCCAACTCCTGAATCAACTTGCGGGTTTCCACCACTTGGATCGGGTCGATGCCGATGGTGGGCTCGTCAAGCACCAGGACCTGCGGCTCGTGAAGTATGGCCTGGGCGATTCCGACGCGCTGTCTAAATCCCTTGGAGAGTTTTCCTATCTGGGTCTTGCGGTAGTCGCCCAAGCGGCACACGTCTATGACCTGTCCCAAACGGGTCTTGATCGCATCAGGCGACATGCCCCTGAGGGTGCCCATATACTTTAGGTAGCTGTTCACCGACATATCGGTGTACAGTGGGACGGTCTCCGGCAGGTAGCCGACCCGGCGGCGGGCCTCCAACGATTGCTCCACCACATCGTATCCATCCAGGGTCACGGTACCGTGGGTCGGCGGCACGAAGCCCGTGATGATGCGCATGGTGGTGGTCTTTCCGGCGCCGTTGGGTCCCAGAAAGCCCAGAATCTCGCCCTTTCTTACGCCGAAATTGACGTCTTGAATCGCAGGATAAGGACCATAATAGTGCGTCAGATTTTCGGCGTGTATCATGTTCGGCTGCAAATCATTTACCGTCAAGTGGCCCGCCGGGGCGGACTGGATTTGGCGCGATTGTGCTTGACCACAAGTGATGATATTCTATACAACTGAATTTGCCAAGGAGAGCGGTTTCGTTATTCCGGCTTTCTAACGCGTATTTGTCTGGAGGCTGGATGCACCTGGTTATCGACGGTTACGGCGGGGATATCGCCAAGATGTGGGACGAGGACCTGGTCAGAAAATTTCTGTACCAATATCCCGATTCCCTGGACATGACTCGTATCACCGAGCCCAAGGTGCTGAAATACGAAGCCCCCAAGAACGAAGACTCCGGCGTGTCCGGTTTCGTGATCATCGCCGAGAGTCATATCAGCATCCATACCTTTCCGCGCAAAGACTACATCAACATCGACATCTTTTCCTGCCGGTCTTTCAATCATGAACTGGCTCTGGAAGACGTCAAAGAATCGTTCGGCCTGACCGAGGTCAAAACCTGGCTTCTCGACCGCGGTCTGGAGTGGCTGGACGAGCGGCAGGGATTGGCTGAAGCACAAGACCAGCGCGCCGCACTCGAGGCCAGAGGACCCGGCAACCACCGTGCTTGATTCTGGGTCTCTTGATTCCGGGCCCCTGGATTCTTGGGTTGATGATGATGAAGATTCCGGCGCGTTCCCCTTCATCCCCCATAACTTCCTCGCCTTGCCCCAGGAACAATCCTCCCTTGAATCCGCCCGCGCGGTCGTGATTCCGGTCCCTTACGACAGCACAACTTCCTTCAGGAGCGGTACCCGGGAGGGTCCACAGGCCATCATCGCAGCGTCCTATGGTTTAGAGAATTACGATTTCGAACTTGGATTGGATGTGTCCGAGATTGGCATCCACACCACAGACGCCATCGAACCTCACATGGCTGGCCCGGAGTACATGACCGGCCGGATCAGAGAGGTGGTGGCCGCCTACCTGGACACGGGGAAGACAGTCGGCCTGCTGGGCGGGGAGCACTCCATCACCATCGGTTCGGTCCAAGCCCACGTTGAGATGTACCCCAACCTTTCCGTGCTGTATCTGGACGCCCATGCCGACCTGCGGGACGAGTACATGGGCACTCCCTACGGCCACGCTTCCGCGGCACGCCGGGCTTATGAGTGCTGCCCCATCGCGCTGGCCGGGGTGCGCAGTCTCTGCCAGGAGGAGCACGACTTCATCCGCGATAACGACGTGCCGGTTTGGTACTGGGCCCCCGATGCTGGCGGCGGCCCGCCGGACAGCCTCCCGGATAGGATCATTGATAGGATCATTGAGAACTTGAGCGACACGGTGTACGTGAGCGTGGACCTGGACGTGCTGGACCCCGCTTTGATGCCTGCCGTGGGCACGCCGGAACCGGGGGGTATGGCATGGCACCAATTGGTTTCTCTGATTGCCAAGGTGGCGGATTCGCGCCGGATAGTGGGGTTCGACGTATGCGAACTGGCCCCCGCCGACGGACCGCCCGCCTGCTCCTATACCGCCGCCAAACTGGTCTATAAGCTGATCGCCCACGCCTGTAGCCCGCAAAGCCCTGGTTGATCGCCTCGAGGGTGTGCCGGAGTGTGATTCCCCGAGGGTTTAACCGGCCTGTGCTTGCAGCCTGAATCACTGGGACCCTAAATCCCTTAAGGCGTGTGCCTATGGCGGCTGGGCCAGTTGGTATGAGATGCTGGCTGTAGACTAATAGATAGCCAGCCTTCTCCAACTGGGCAGTTGATCGATGAGCATAACCCTCCGCATCGGCCGGGTCTTCGGCATCCCCATAGAAGTCAACATCAGTTGGCTCGTTGTTTTCGTCCTGCTGACCTACCTGCTTGCCAATGAATTCGCCGACGCCAACCTGCATTGGTCGGCGGCCCAGCGCTGGTCCGTGGCAATGGCCACGGTGTTCCTATTCTTCACTTCGGTGCTGGCCCACGAGCTTAGCCATAGCGTGATGGCCCTGAGCAAGGGAATCCCGGTGAGGAGCATCACCCTGTTCATATTCGGCGGCGTCTCCAGACTCGACCAGGAGCCCCAGCAGCCCTTCACCGAATTCTTGGTCGCTCTGGTGGGGCCCCTGCTTAGCCTGCTGCTGGCGGCCATATTTGGCTCGGCCTGGTTCCTGTTGGGTCGGGGCAATTCAGCTTTGGAAGTGGTGCTGCTGCTGCTGGCTTGGACCAACCTAAGTTTGGGCGTGTTCAACCTGGTGCCTGGTTACCCGTTGGACGGCGGCCGCCTGCTGCGGGCCGGGATCTGGGGGATGACCGGCAACTACCTGCGGGCGACCAAGATTGCTGCGGCGCTGGGCCAGGTGGTGGGCGGCGCCATGGTGCTGGCCGGCGTTATTCTCATGGTGAAGATCGAACCGGTGGACGGGGTCTGGATCGGCGTGGTCGGCATATTCCTGTTTTCGATCGCGCGCGGCAGCTACCCGAAATAGGGCTCCTTGGATGATTGCCGCGCAACCTCCAGTCTCGGGCCAGGCAACGCCACCTATGCTAAAATAGCTTCCACAGCGATTCGCGGCCAAAGCGGCCGATGTAGATACGGATACACATGACGGTTGAAGGCACAGTCTACCTGGACAACGCGGGCACAACCTCACTGGACCCACAGGTCCTGGAGGCGATGCTCCCCTATTTCACCCAGCACTTTGGTAACCCCTCCAGTCTCCACTCGGTAGGCCAGGAGGCCCGTTACGCCCTGGACGAAGCCCGGGAGCGGGTGGCGGGCGTCCTGAAATGCCGCCCCAGAGAAGTGGTGTTCACCGGCGGCGGGACCGAGTCGGATAACTCCGCCATCCACGGAGTGGCCACGGCCCTTCAGGAAACGGGAAACCACATCATAACTTCTAGCGTAGAACATCATGCGGTGTTGCACGCTTGTCAAAACCTGGAGTCCCAGGGGTTTGAGGTCACCTACCTGCCGGTGGATCCGGATGGCATGGTCCAGCCCGAGTCGGTTTACAACGCCATCACCGAGAACACCACGTTGGTGACTCTCATGTACGGAAACAACGAGATCGGGACCATAAATCCCATCGCCGAGATAGCCAAGTCCGTCAAGAAAAGGGCCGTTGAGCTGTCCCGAACCGTAGTCTTTCACACCGACGCGGTCCAGGCCGCCGGGTTCTTGGACCTGGACGTGGCCGCTCTGGGCGTTGACCTGCTGAGTCTGTCGGGGCACAAATTCCATGGTCCCAAGGGCACGGGAGTGCTCTACATCAAGCGTGGCACGCCCTATCTGCCGCTGATCTTGGGCGGCGGCCAAGAACGAGAACGGCGCTCGGGCACCGAGAACGTACCCGGCATAATCGGACTCTCTCTGGCCCTCGAAGCCGCCAACTCCGCGAGAGTCGAGACCAGCCAACACTGCGCCGGTCTGCGTGACCGGATCATCGAGGCCGTCTTGGAGCAGATACCTGGCAGCCGGCTGAATGGCCACGCCACCCATAGACTGCCCAACAACGCGAACTTCTCCTTCACGGGAGTGGAGGGCGAGCCGATCCTGCTGGGGCTGGACATGGCCGGGATCGCGGCCTCCAGCGGCAGCGCGTGCAGCTCCGGCTCCCTTGAGCCATCCCACGTCCTGTTGGCGCTGGGCCAATCGGCTGAGATCGCCCGCGGCAGCCTCAGACTGACACTGGGCCGGGACAACACGGCAGAAGAAGTGGAATACCTTTTGGAAGTGCTGGTGGACCTGGTGCAGCGATTGCGCCAGCTGCCCAGCCTGACGACCGCGCGCTCTTGAACGCGCTCATGAACCGGCAGGCGTCCGAATCGGAGAACCCCCAAACCTCATGGAACCATCGGGTTCCCACGCCTGGAGAATCGGCTTGATAACAAGGCGAAATTTTTTCGTGCTTCTCGTCATTGTGACCCCCCTGGTAATCGCGGCATGCAGCAGCACTTCTAGCACGTTGGGTCAGTACCACGAGGGCCGGATCTTGATTCTTAATGTGATGCAGATCGAACGCGCCGACGAGCTTCGCTACTCGACCATCGACCCCGAGCAAGAGATACGCAAATGGCGGATCCAGCCTTCAAAAGACGGCAATGAACTGGTGTTGATGCGGATCAAAGTTCAGAATAATGTCGCCGTCAAAGCTGTATTCGAGGCCGACGGACAGGCGGCGGTGCTGCGCGATTTCTTCCAGAACGATTACCGTCCCCTCAGCGTCAGCGACACGGTATACTTGGACCGCCGTGGCCAAGGAGACACCACTGTGACCCTGGAGGACGGAGTGTGCTCCGACCACACCAAGACGGTGGTGAACGCCGGCAGCGAGGTGCGGTGGACCAACACCGGCGAGACTGCATCGGCCCTCCAATTCGCACCGGGCACCATCCCGGAAATGGGCGATGAGCCGATCATGGTTGCTCCGGGAGATTCTCTGTCCCACCGGTTTGAACAGCCGGGGGCGTTCACTTACCGGTGCAGCACCAACGGCGAAGAGCCCTCCATGCTGGCCCAGATCTTGGTTGAGGATTCCAGCTCGGTTCGGAAGCAGCAGGAGACCAATATCCTCTTCCTAGAGGGCCCGTTCGAGCTGCTCAAAGACACCGCAGTCGATGGCTGGATGATCTTTGAGGTACCCGAGGGCACCAAGCTCCGCGACCTGCGCTGGCGTGCCGGTGACAGCATCACCGTCCGATTCTAGCCGCTCCGTTACCCATATCCGATGGCCGATCTCCCACCAATCGTTTGTCCGAATCCCGGCGGGCCCCTTTCGGCGTGGGTTAAAATCTAGGCCACATCTGATTGGGAGCGTTTATGGGCCGGTTGATCGACATTCTGGTTTTCGGCGGCGAGCGAAGGGTGACGCAGGGCGCTCCGCCGCCCGGTTGGCGCAGGCTGTTCCACATGGTAGCCGGATCGTCTATCCCGGTGGCCGGGATCTTCATCGCCGAAACACCCATGATCTGGATATTGGCCGTGCTGGCTGCCGGGGGGTTGTGCCTGGACCTGGTCCGGTTCCGGCTTGCTTGGCTGAACCGGCTATTCACCCGCTGGCTGGCCCCGCTCCTCAAGCCCGACGAAGCGGCCCACATCACCGGCGCAACCTACATGGTCATCGCCGCCCTGCTGGTCTTCGTCCTCTTTGGGAAAGAGGTGGGGATACCCGTCATGTTCTTCCTGTCCCTTGGCGACCCGGCAGCGGCCCTGGTGGGTGGACGCATGCCCGGACCCAGGTTTCGCGGCAAGTCTCCATTCGGGACGGTGGCGTTCGTGGCGGCCGGGGCTGGAGCAGTGGCCGTATTGATCGCGGCGGGAGGCATCGACCATTACTGGGCGCTATGGGTGGGGGCCGCCGTGGGGGGAGTGGTGGAACTGGCATCGCTGCCGCCGGACGACAACCTGGCCGTGCCGATGGTCGCGGGGGCAGCCATGTTCCTGATGGGAGTGTGAGGCTTACGCGGGTCCTCCGGGGGCCTCAGGATGAGCGGAGCGAGCGCCCCATGTTCAGTCTACGCAGCCCCGTCGAACTCGGTTATCTCCGCGCGTTCCCGCTGGAATTTTACGTAGGCTTGCTTAGTCATCAGAGGCCGGTGGTTGGCCTTGATCTCTTTCGCCCTTTTTGCCCCGTCGGCCAGCAGGTCGATGACCACCATGGCCATGATCTTGGCCGGCAGGACCACCGCTGACTCATAGTCGGTGATGATATATTCCTTGCTGTGTCCCGGACCCACGGCGCCGGCGGTGTAGGGATGGCAGGACGGGATCAGGTGGCTCAGGTCTCCCATGTCGGTGGAACCGCCCCGGTTGCGGCGCGGCGGCATCACCAAAGTCCCGTTCTCGCCTACCATCTCCACCGCCGTCCGCCGGAAGATGTCCTGCAGCTTGCTATCATGGCGCATGGGCAGGTAGCCGGGGATGGTGGTGATGTTCACCGACGCGCCGACGGCCAGTGCGCCGGCCCGGAAGCAACGGTCAACCGCCGCCGAGTTCTCCACCACCATAAGGGGAGTCGAAGAACGGACCCGCCATTCCAGCCTCACGTCGGAGGGCACCGCGCTCACGGCCTCGCCTCCCCTGGTCATGATGCCGTGGATGCGCACGGTGTCGTCGGCCCGGTGCGTCTCTCTGAGGGAGTTGATGGCCTGAATGGCGAAAGATGCCGCGTTCAGGGCGTTGATCCCCATATGGGGCAGGCTGCCGGCGTGGGCGCCCCTGCCGGTGTATTTCACGAACTTGACCACGTGGCCGTTGCTGGTGCCGCCCATGGCGAATCTGCGCTCGCCCATGTCGCTGGCGGTGTGGCACATCATGGCGATGTCCACGTCATCGAACTCCCCCAGCCGAATCAGCTCCTGTTTGCCGCCCAGGAACTCGACCATGCCCTGGCTGCGCATCTCCAGCCGCTGTTCAACCTCGATAAACTCTTCAGCGGGCACGGCGAAGGGAACGATCTCTCCAGAGAGCTGGGCGGTGACCTCCGGGGTCAGCAGGCCCATGGTTGCGCCCAGCATCATGCCGATCTGGCAGTGGTGGCCGCAGGCGTGGGCCGCTCCGGTCTCGGGGTCGGCATGGGGGTGTTCGGTCACCACCAGCGAATCCAGTTCTCCGATCACGGCCACCGCCGGGCCTGGTCCGGCGCCGCCCTTGATGCGGCCCTTGAGTCCGGTGAGGGCCAGGCCGCTCCGGTGTTCCACGCCCAATTCCTGGAACTTTTCGGCGACCAGGCGAGAGGTCTTTACCTCCCTGAACCCTGACTCGGGGTTGTCCAAAACCAGCTTGGCCAAGTCGATTATCTCTTTCTTGCGCTTCTCGATGGTCTCGCAGGCCCGCTTCTTGAGCTCTTCGATGTTCAGGGGAGCGGTCAACTTTTTGCACCCTCGAAAAGTTCTTCTGAGGCCAGATTGCGCATGAACTTGAGATATTCGGAAACGGACATTTCGGGGCGTTGGCCGCCCGCGATGCTGTTGCCGTGGGACGCGCCGTCGCCCAGCAGGTCGATGGCCGTATGGGCCAACGCCTTGGCCCCCTTGATCACCGCCAGACTGTAGTCCTCGATGACGTAGGTGGAACCGTGGCCCAGCCCGGTGGCCCCGCCCACGTAGGGATGGATAACCGGCATCAGATGGCTGATGTCTCCCATGTCGGTCGATCCGCCCCGGTGGTGAACATAACCGACGTTTTCCTCGCCCACCAACTCGACGGCGTTGGCCCGGAATATCTCGGCCATCGCTTTGTTCTGCTGCAGGGGCATGTAGCCGGGGATGGTCTGTATCTTGACCTGGGCGCCGACGGCCATGGCCCCGGCCTTGAGCGCCCGGTCGACCTTGGTGTTGGCGTCCATCAGGGCTTCCAGGGTCTTGCCCCGGACAAAGGTCTCCATGCGCACGTCGGAGGGCACCGCGCTGACGGCCTCGCCGCCCTTGGTGATGATGGGGTGCACGCGGATGCTGTCTTCGTCGCGGAACGTCTCGCGGTTGTAGGCGATGGCGGACAGCGCCAATGTCGCGGCGTTCAGGGCGTTGACGCCCAGGTGGGGGGCGCCTCCGGCGTGGGAGGCCTTGCCGATGAACTGGATGCGCTTGGCGACGGTGCCGTTGTTGGTGTTGCTGATGCACATCAGCTTCTCAGCGGGGTTGCTGGTGGTGTGCAGCATCATGGCCAGGTGAACGTCGTCAAACTCTCCCAGGCGGACCAACTCGGGCTTGCCGCCCAGGAACTCGATCTTGCCGGCGCGGCGGAGCTCGTCCCGGAACTCGATCTCGATGTATTCTTCGGCGGGAACAGCCATGAAGGCGATGCGCCCGGCCAGCGACCCCAGTACATCGGGCTGGGTGAGTGCGGTGGCCGCGCCCAGCATCATGGCGATCTGGCAGTGGTGGCCGCAGGCATGGGCTGCCTTGGTGTCGGGGTCGGCATGAGGATGGTCGCCCACGATGAGAGAGTCCAATTCCCCCAGCATGGCCAGGGTCGGTCCGGGAGTGCCGCACCAGGCGTCGGCCCGCACACCGGTGATGGCCAAGCCACTTCTGGGCTGCAAGCCAAGTGCGCCGAACCTCTCAGCCACCAGTTTGGCGGTTTTGAGCTCCCGGAACCCAGGCTCCGGATTCTTGAGTATGGTTTTCGCCAGGGCCACCAGGTCTTCGGCCTTTTCGTCGATGATCTCAGACACGCGACGTTTCAGTTCTTCTTTTGAAGGCATTAAGGCTGCAGGCTCCAGGGTATCGCGACTGGGGTACGGCATAGGGCGCGTTGGGCTGCGTGCCAACCGCGTTTGGCGTTTGGCGTTTGGCGTTTGGCGTTTGGCGTTTGGATTGTAACAAAGGCGGCTGAGGTTGGATATGCCGGAGTGTATAATTGCTGGGCCTCGACGTAGGCCCGATCCTGGCTTCGGCCAATGGTGTTTTTACGCCCATATGAAGATAGTTATCGCGCCCCAGGGTTTCAAAGGCGGCATCTCCGGCCTGGAAGCGGCCAGGGCCATAGCCAGGGGGGTGCTGGCGGCTGTTCCCGGCGCAGAAACCGTGTTGGTGCCGGTGGCCGACGGCGGTGACGGCACCTTGCACGCCCTGGTTGACGCCACCGGCGGCGAGATATTCACCAGCACCGTGACGGGGCCCATCAGCCAGCAGGTGGAGGCCCAGTGGGGCGTAATGGGTGACGGACGCACCGCGGTGATCGAGATGGCCCGGGCTTCCGGGTTGGCCATGATATCCCAGCGGCGGCGCAACCCCAAAGTAACTACCACTTTGGGGACGGGCGAGATACTGAAGGAGGCCCTGGGGCGGGGTTACGAGCGGATCATCGTCGGCCTGGGCGGCAGCGCCACCAACGACGGAGGGGCCGGGATGGCGACGGCCTTGGGCGCAAGATTCCTGGACGCCGCCGGCAACCCATTGCCTCCCGGCGGCGGGGCGCTGGCCCGGTTGGACCGCATCGACACTTCGGGCCTGATAAAGCCCGCCGCAGGAGTGGAGGTGATCGCAGCCACCGACGTTACCAACCCCCTTTGCGGGCCCACCGGTGCGTCGGCGGTCTACGGACCCCAGAAAGGCGCTTCGGATGATGTTGTCGCCCAACTGGACGCGGCCCTGCTCAACTTTGCGCGGGTGGTCAAGAGGGACATGGGAGTGGATGTTCTGGACACGCCCGGCTCGGGGGCGGCCGGTGGACTTGGGGCCGGCTTGATCGCTTTTGCCGGGGCGAGGATTCAGTCGGGCATCGACATGGTCTGTCAGGTGCTGGACTTCGATTCGCATCTGGAGGGGGCCGACCTGGTCGTCACCGGGGAGGGGCGGGCCGACCATTCCACGGTCTTCGACAAGGCGCCGGTCGGCGTGGCGCGGCACGCCCGGTCCCACGGAGTGCCGACGGTGCTACTGGCGGGCAGCCTGGGTCCGGGACATGAGGAACTGTACAACCACGGAGTGGGGTCGGTGCTCTGCATCTCCGACGGCGCCATGACCTTTCAGCAGGCCCTGAGCCGGACGGGCGAGATGCTGGAGGGCACGGCGGAGCGGGCGGTGCGCCTGTTCTTGCTCAAGCCCTAAACGGCCTGCCCCGGTGGCACAACCAAGAATAACAGCGGTCCCGCGGCCTGCTCCAATCCGGGTCATTCATGCCGAGCAACCGGTGGCAAACCGCACGGTTCTCTTGCGCCGAGGGCCTGGCTCACCGCCAGGCGATTCCCGGTGTCTCGAAGAACCATCCAGATCACCGGTCAACCATACCCGGAGACCCGGCTGACCTAGACGATGCGTTGCTTGGTGAACTCGAGGACCAGATTCGATAGTTCGATGGACCGCTCCGAGTCCACCTCGTCGAAGGCTTCAAAGCAGGTGCCGCTGGGCAGGAATTCGGGGTAACGGGTGATGTAGTGGTACTTGTCCAACTGCCGCGCTTCAGATTTCATGGTGTCGAACATCATGTCGAACAGTTTGGCGTCCTCGCACAGGTCCAGCAGCGAGTGGCCCCAAACGTCTTCAACTTTCTTGTGGTACAGGTAAGCCTTGATGGCTTTTTCCGCCGCCTGTTGTCCCATGAAGCAGGCGAGGTTGTGCCGGCCGCCTTCTCTGAGGAACCGGGCGTCGTCCAGGTCTTGTTCGGCTTGGCGCAACCAGCGGGCGCCCTCGGCCAGATAATCAGGCATTATAAATCTCCCGTCCTTCGCGGCACGCTTTGCCCAGCGCCGGCAGTCTCTCCCGCGCCTCCTCAAATTCGGCGGGAGTGTAGACCAGGGTGTCTACGTCCACCGAGCTTGGCAGGTGGTAGGAGAAGAAATCGGCGCGGCGGCCGAAGGAATATTCAGTGTCATGTACGATGATCAACTCGATCGTGGTATCCGGTTTATAGTCACCGGCGGCCATGTCGCCGGTCAAGATGACTTTCTCCACTCCCAATATGGGAATCACTTCCTCGATGGCTTGCAGGTCCCGCTCCAGCATCTGCCGGCGGAACTCGGAGAATCCTACGCGCATAGGCATATCTTCACCTGTGGGTACGTTGATTGGTAGGTTCTTGGGCTTAGTGGCGCTGAATCGTGGCCCCGACTGAGTCGGAGATGGGGGCGAACCTCTGTCCGCCAACCCTGGTTGTCTGTCCCAGGCGTTAGCCCAGTATGATCATGTGGACTTCTTTGGGGCCGTGGACACCTTCCACGATGGTCATCTCGATATCGGCGGTCCGGCTGGGCCCGGTGATGAAGTTTAGATAACTTCCCATCTCGCCGCCCTGCTGATGATACTCCAGACGCCGCAGCAAGAACAGGTCATCCATCGATTCCAGCACATCTTCGGGGCGGACCAGTGCCACGTGCACCGGCGGCACCACGGAGACCAGCCGGCTCAATCCCTTGCGGGGCAGCACGATCACGGAGCCGGTCTCGGCCAGGGCGAAGTCGGCGCCGGTGATGCCCATGCCCGACCGCCGTATCTCTTCCCGCAGCGATTCCCGGGGGTTGGCTTCGTCCCGGAGCACGGTGGTTACCTTCAAACCCATGCTGGTCAGCGCCGCGTCCACTGGGACCTGGTCAAACACGCCTTGGGCCGAGCGGACGACAGCCGAGAGGTCCGACTTTCGCGCCAGGTCTTGGAGGTAGCCGACGGCCTCCTCAGCTCCGGCGGCCCGGAATACGTTCCAGCCGCCCTTCTGGGCCATGTCGGCCAGCTTGTCCAACAGAGCGGGGAGGTTCTGTTGAATCTTCTGTCGGATCTCCAACGCCTGCTGCTCAAGGTCGGTGGTGGAATCGGTCAACCTTGGGTAGGGCTGGGCCGGGGGAACGTCCTCGCGTCCCAGCGCCTCCCGCACGAACCGGAGGAATTCGTCTTTTGGGACACCCAGGCTCTGATCAGACATCGCGGGCATCGCTAGGTCGGTCCGCGATCCCCTGGTCCCAGAGTTCGTGGAAAGTCTTGTTGGGAAGGACCGGCAGGTCTCTGGACCGGGTCCATCGGGACAGCAGAGGCAAGGGCGCTTTCTTGATCCACTTTCCGCCTTTGGTCACGGGGGAGAATGGGACCAGGTGTTCCAATCTCTGCAGGGTGCGCCCCGACCGGACCGCCCAGTGCAGCAGGCGGGGACTGCTCATCAACTTGGCGTAGAGCCGGGCCATCATCCGCTCCGACTTCGGGGCCGACCGCTGGGCGCGGTCGGGGCTCTCCGCGGTCTTCTTCCGCAGGTCCAGGAGCATCCTGGGGATGTCTATATTGACCGGGCAGACCTCGCGGCAGGCGCCGCATAGGCTGGAGGCTTGGGGCAATTCTTTGGCCTGGGGCAGACCGACCAGCATGGGCGAGACTACCGCGCCGATGGGGCCGGGGTAGACCCAGCCGTAGGCATGGCCGCCGATCCGCGCGTAGACCGGGCAGATGTTCAAGCAGGCCCCACAGCGGATGCAGTAGAGCGCCTCGCGCAGCGCCGGGTCGGCCAGCATCCGGGAGCGGCCATTGTCCACCAGGATGAGGTGGAACTCCTCCGGGCCGTCCTCATCATCGGAGCGGCGTGGGCCGGTGGTCATGCTCACATAGCTGGTGATGCGCTGACCGGTGGCCGACTGGGGCAGCAGCCGCAGGAAGATGGACAGGTCCTGCATGGACGGAATAACCTTTTCCATGCCGGTGATGCCGATGTGCACCCTGGGGGCGGAGGTGCAGAGACGGCCATTGCCCTCATTGGTGATGATCACCAGAGTGCCGGTCTCGGCGACCACGAAGTTGGCCCCGCTGATGCCCAGGTCGGCCTGCATAAACTTGTCGCGCAGTACCGTCCGGGCGGTGGCGGCCATGTGGTAGATGTCTTCGTCATACGGTATGCCCAGTTTCTCGGTGAAAAGCTCGGCCACATCTTCTTTGGACTTGTGCAGCGCCGGGGCCACCAGGTGGGAAGGGGTCTCCTCGGCCAACTGGATGATGTACTCGCCCAGGTCGGTCTCCCAGACTTCGACGCCCAGGGACTCCAAGACCGGGTTCAGGCCCAGCTCCTCGGACACCATGCTCTTGCTCTTGGTGGCGATCTTGATATTCCGGGTGCGGACGATGTGGGAGACGATATCGTTGGCCTGCTTGGCGTCGTTGGCGAAATGGAGCTGCCCGCCGGCTGCGGTCACGTTTTTGTACAGCAGGTCCAGGTAATAATCGAGATGCTCTATGGTGTGGGCCTTGATCTCGCGTGCTTGGGTCTTCCAGCCGTCCCAAACCTGGGGGGTGGCTTCCTCGATGCGCTGCAGACGGGCCACGTGGAACCCGGAAGCGACGCGGTCCAGGGCGCGGCGCAGCTTGGGGTCGGCGATGGCCTTGGTCGAGGCGGCGGAGAAATCGCTGGTTTTTATCTCAGGCAATCGGGTAAATCCATCGGCGTTATTGGGAGTCGGGGTCCAGTATCTGGGCCAGGTGCCGGATCTTGATGTCCGAGCCCTGGCGGTTCAGCGCGCCGCCCATGTTCATCAGACAACTCATGTCGCAGGACACCAGTGTGTCGGCGCCGCTGGCCTTTACGTTGGCAATCTTATCGGCGACCATGCCTTCGGAGATGTGGGGGAATTTCACGGAGAAGGCGCCGCCGAACCCGCAGCAGATCTCCTCTCCCTCTAATTCCTTCTGCTCCAGTCCGGGGACCGAGCCCAGCAGTTTCTTGGGTGCTTCTTTGACGCCCAATTCCCGGAGCAGGTGGCAACTGGGGTGGTAGGCGGCGGCGCCCTGTTGCTGTGCGCCGCAGAGGGAGGCGTCCTCGACCTTCAGGACGTTGACCAGAAACTCGGAGAACTCGTAGGTCTTGGCGGCCAGGGCCTTGGCCTGGGCCAGCAGCTCGGGGTCGTCGGCGAACAGGTCCAGGTAGAAGACGCGGATGGTGGCGGCGCAGGAACCCGACGGCACAACTACGTATTCGCTGTCGCGGAACTGCTCCAATACCCGCTTGCCAAGGGTGGCGGCCTCACGGGTGAACCCGGTGTTATAGACCGGCTGGCCGCAGCAGGTCTGGTCCTTGGGGAAGCCGACGTTGACTCCCAGACGCCGCAGTACCTTGACCACGCTGACCCCCACCTGAGGATAAAGCTGGTCGATGACGCAGGTGACGAACAGGTCTGCGTTGATTTTGGTCCCTTGGGTCAACTTGGATCGCTCCCGTTTCTAGCTGCCGTATTTGGCACTATCTGGCACTATCTGACACTCGGAAGCGTACCAGAGGCGTTGGTGGGTGGCAAGATAAAGTTGGCCTACCCCGGCGGTGGTTCGACTGGCTCACCATGAGCGGTCACCAAACCATTTCCAGCGAAGTTACCTGCCCCGCTCATCCTTGTATCTTAAACCAGGACGTGGCAGGCCGGATCGTCCTAGGTCTTAAAGACCGTGGCTCAGCTAGGCCGCCACGTCCTTCCCGCC
>MUCI01000008.1 GCA_002816575.1 SAR202 cluster bacterium Casp-Chloro-G2
CCGGCGGGTTCCGGCGTCGCTTCAAACGGGTCGGCCGCCGCGTCAGGCTGTGAGCCAGCCGCTTCATCCGTGTCGATCGGGGTGGTCAAGAGGCGCTCTGGGGAGATACTGGCCGGGACCTCCGGTGGCCTGGCGGTCCGTTCCGTGGGCCTATCCATAGCGGGCGCCGGGTACTCGGATATCGGGGGCAGCCCAGCCATCTCACGCCGCAGCGCCTCGGCGGCGCTAGCCCCAGGCGTTCCCGGGAAATTCGCGGCGGCCTCGGCGTTGGCGATCTCCAGGTCCAGAGCTGGGTCGCCGGTCAGCGACTCTACCTGTGGAGGGGCCGACTGCTGGGCTTCTCGCGAAGCGGCAGCGCTATCGGCGGCCCGAAGTACCTGTTCTTCAATCATCTGTCCGGACATTCCCGGTATCAACAGGTCTGCGGCCGCATCCGCCAGCTCTCCGGGTACCACATGCGGTTCCTCCCGGGACAGCTCTTGGCGCAACACATACGGCTCTTCCAACACGGGGGGAGTCTGGGCCGGGCTGGGCTGCGGGGCCTCCCCCGGAGGTGGCATCACGCGTTCGATAAGGTCCGCCGGCATCTCGACGGCAGGTTCGGTATCCGGCTGGGCCAACAGGTCCTGACGCAGGGATGCAAGTTCATTCCACATCGACTGAACGGCAAGCAACTCCCGTATGGCCGATTCTTTGGCGGCATCGGCGGTTGAGGCTGTCTTGGCTGATTCATCCAACTCCCTGGCCACGTTCATGACCGCCGAATTCAAGGAGTCCAATGCAGCTATCAGATGTTGTATCGCGCTTTCTTTCATTCCCATCGCCTGCCCGAGCACTTCCTGATAGGCAGACTTGTTACTCTCCCGCCTCGACCGAAGCGTCTCGTCCAAAAGTCTGACCTTGGAGGCGGCCTCGAGATTTCCTGGGGTATTGGACGCAAAGCCCTGTTCGTAAGCATTCTTAGCGCCTTCAACCGAGCGGACCGCTTCATCCATGATCGATTCGCTCTGGGCGAATACCGATCGGGACCGGCCCCGCAACGCCTGAGCTTCCTGGTGCTGCTGGAGCGCGGCCTGGACCCGCTTTAGGCTTATCTCGATGCTGGCGCGGAATTCTCCGGCCCGCAGTAGTTCCCGTGCTTGGTTTACGTCTTCCCCGGTCACCGGCGTTACCGCCGACGTGCCTGTCGGGCCCACTCGGGAGGGGTCGCCAGCATCCGAACCCTGAACGCTGGACGCAGACCCTGCAACCGCGGCAGGCCCGGCTTCCGTCGAAACCTGTTCGGCCCCAGTATCTTGGTCCAGGCGTCCCTGGTCTTCGCTGGAGCCGCTGGCAGAACGTCTTCCACGCCGCTTCCTGCCGCTCTCCTCTTTCGAAGACCGGCGAAATATGCTGCTTAGCCACCCCATGCTGAATCACCTCATGTCCGCCGCTCAGAATCGAACTAGATTCCGAACCCGGGCAAACCCTTTTATAAAGTCCCCTGATTCCGCAGGTCTAATTATAGGAAGACCCATTTTTGCGGTCAACAAGAGTAAAGGAATCAATACCTGATTCATTCAAATTCTATCCGCGCCGGAATGGCTAAAGCGCAACCTTGTGCTTCACTGCCTCCGAGATTTGGTAAACGCGGCGATGGTCGTATCGGGCCGGGGCCGCCGAGCGCAATCACGCGTATGCGAGGCTGAATTCCCTTGACACCCATTTCCAGTTGTGATATTTTTCACCTGGCCTCTGACCGGAGGCTTTTTTCAACGCGTTTTCAGTCGTGTAAATCGTTAATTATCTGGTCACCTCAAGGTGCCCCATGTTTGAAGATCCAAAAGCATTAACCAGCGTCGAGTGGAACAACATCCACCTCTTTCTACAATGGTTCTGGATATATTCCCCCATCGTAGTAACCTTTGGTGTCACCATGTTGACCGCCCATGCGTTCATACCGTCGCTGATTCACACGGGCCAACTTCCGGAGTCAGCCAACCGCCTGCGTGCCCCGCTCACCGGGTTCGCAGCCATGCTCGTTATCGCCGGAGTGATTCTACTGATTCTGGTCGTCAACTCCGCATTGGACGTCCGCCAAGTCTACAACCGGTTCTTGATCTAACCCGGAAGCTGAGACTGCCGCCAAACCATGAAGATTAAACCCTTACACGGAACGATTAATTAGATGATGCCAAGCGGAAAAATGTTGCCGGTCATGCTGGCTGGAGGGATCGTAACCGTCATCCTCGGTTTCGTCCTGGTTGTTCTGCTCATTTCCTGGTTCTCCAACCCTCCTTTCGGCCTTGGCAACGCCCCGGCTCAGCCGGTGGCCTTCCCGCACACGGTCCACGTGGCCCAGAACAATATCCAGTGTGAATTCTGTCACCGCAACGTAACCAAGGGCGAAGCCGCCACGGTTCCTGCGTTGGAGACCTGCCTCTTCTGCCATAAGGACATCGACGGATCCACCGAAACAGCCAAAGTCGAGATTGAAAAGGTTCGGACGGCCTTCGACACCAACGAGCCGATCAACTGGGAGCGGGTCCACCGTCTCCCCGACCATGTGCGGTTCATCCACGAAGCACACCTCCGGTACTTCACTGACGAAGACATACTCGTCAAATACGGGATCAACGGCGAAGAGATCACCCAAACGCCCGACGTAGCTCAGACGTGCACCATCTGTCACGGCGACGTGGCGAACAAAACCGAAGTTCAACCCAAGACCGGCCAGTCATTAAAAATGGGAACGTGTCTCGATTGTCACCGGGCCAATAGCGTCCCCACCGACTGCACGGTCTGCCATAAGTAACGGAATACAAGGTCATAGGTAGATGAAACTAACCCGGCGAAACTTTCTTGCTTGGGCCGGCATAGGGGCGGTGGGAGCCGTCGCCTGTGAGGGATTCGGCATCCGTCAAGGCGAGCTGAATATCCAGAGTCCCGTGAGCCTTCCCGAGGACTTGGTCCGAGGCACCGATAACTGGTACGCCAGTCTGTGCCGGACCTGCCCTTCCTGTGAGGGCATCGTCATCCGGGTTATGGAAGGCCGGGCCAAGAAGATACAAGGCAACCCCTACTTCCCGACCAACCAGGGCAAGACCCACGCCCGCTGCGAAGCGGGTCTTCAGGCGCTGTACCATCCGGACCGCGTCCCCTCGCCCATGCGGCGCAGCGGCCCCCGCGGCTCCGGCCAGTTCGTGCCCGTCAAATGGCAGCCCAACGGCATGGATGCTCTGAAAGAGGCCCTTCGGACCCGAGGTTCGTCCTCGGTGTTGATCACCGAACCCCTTCGCGGACATATGGGCCTCCTGGCCAGCCGGTTCGCCTCGGCCATTAAAGGCGAGCATCTGGGCTTTGAAGCCATCGACAATAACACCCTTCGGGCGGCATTCAAGAACGTTTACCAGCAAGACTCCCTGCCCGATTTCGACTTTGAAAACAGCAAGTTCATCTTGTCCTTCGGCGCCGACTTCCTCTCTACTTGGGTCTCCCCCACCCGCTTCAACCGCGGGTACGGTGAGTTCAGGCAGGGCAAAGACCGGGACCGGGGCATGCTCTATCAGATAGATTCCCGGTTCTCAGTAACGGCGGCGTCCGCCGACAAATGGCTGCCCGTGCGGCCCGGTTGGGAAGGCCACATGGCCCTCAGCTTGGCTCAGGTAATCGTCTCCGAGGGCCTCCAAGCCAGCGGAGTCGATGTAGACGCCCTGGTTGGAGGCGATGCCGGAATCGCAACGTTGAACACCTTCCGGCCCGAGGTTGTGGCCCCCCTGGCCGGACTAACCCCGGAGATGACCGGCGGCAACCCCGTCGAATTCTTGAAGGACCTAGCCCGCAAATTTGCCGGTTCCAGCCCCAGCGTCGCCATCGGCGGCGGCTCGGCCGGAGCACAGACCAACGGCCTATTCGCCTTGGAAGCCATCTACGCGCTCAACTACCTGGTTGGCAGCGTCGGAGTCAAGGGCGGGGTTAAGTTCAATCCAGGCAGCCCTTGGGACGATGTCCCCGCCAGCGGCAACGTTGGCAGCCTGGCCGACTGGACCCGCATCACGGAACAGATACGCAGCGGGCAAACCAAGATGTTGATGCTCCACGGGGCGGACCCGGTGCACGGCCTGCCCGAGTCTCTGCAACTACGGGATGCCATCGCCCAAGCAGACGACCTATTCGTGGTCAGCTTCTCGCCTTTCATCGACGACACCAGCGCGCTGGCTGACCTGATCCTTCCCGACCGGGTTTACCTGGAAGACTGGGGCGACGATATCTCCGAACCGGGTCCCGGATACCAGGTTGTTGGATTACAGCAGCCGGTGGTGAACCCACTGCCCGACCTTGACCCGCTGAGCTTCCCCGATGTCCTGCTGACCATGGCGCAGGAACTGGGGAGCGAGTCCCAGTTGCCCTGGGCGAATTACAAAAGCATGCTGCGTGAAGGCTCCGATGCCCTGTTCGCCATGAACCGGGGTTCCATCGACGCCGCCGACACCGAAGCCTTCTGGAATCATCTGCTGCGCCGCGGCGGCTGGTGGGACGAAACCGCCACGGGAGCCACCGATGTTCAGGCCCCCACCGGGCTGCTTAGGACCATCGCCAACAAAGCGTCAGACCCGGAGTTCAACGGGATCGGCGTTGGCGCCGACTCCTTTTTCCTGGTGCCCTTCGCCCACAACACCTTGTTGGACGGATACAACGGCCACCTGCCGTGGTTACAGTCTGCGCCGGACCCATTGTCCACCGTCACCTGGCAGACCTGGGTGGAGTTGAACGACAATACCGCCAGCCGGTTGGGAGTGAAAGAAGGGGACATCGTCCGTATCGAGTCGTCCAAGGATTCCATCCGGGGAGTCGTATACACGACCCCGGCAGCCCCACCGGACGTGATTGGAGTGCCCTTCGGACAGGGCCGGCGGCACGGCTCCGACTATGCCACCGACCGACCCGGCTCCGAGAGTTCCAATGTCATGGACATCTTGGAAACTACCCAAGTCAAAGACACAGGTTCATTGGCCTGGGCCGGGACCAGGGTCAGAGTATCCAAGACCGGCGAGAGCGTCAGCATCTCCAAGTTGGAAGGCGACACTCGGGCCGTGGAGATTGGGCATACACCCGCCGAGGAAATCATCAAGACCATCGCGCCGGAAGACCACAGCTAAGGCTGGCATGAGCGTCTAAAAACCAGCACGGCCAAGAAGCATATAAACAGGTTTAGAAATGGTAACTCAACGGATAGACCATAAGTGGGGAATGGTAGTGGACCTGGACCGGTGTACCGGTTGTCAGGCCTGTGTTGTCGCCTGTCAGGCAGAGAACAACATTCCCATCAACACCAAGGAATATTTCCAGCAGCGGCGGGCCTACGAGTGGATCCGTATCGAGCGCTACTGGGAAGGCGAGTTCCCCAACGTTAAGGCCAAGTTCATACCGATCCTATGCCAACACTGCGAGAACGCGCCCTGCGAGCCGGTCTGCCCGGTGTTCGCCACCTACCACAACGACGAGGGCCTGAACGTACAGGTCTACAACCGTTGTGTCGGGACCAGGTATTGCTCCGTGAACTGCCCCTACACCGTTCGGTTCTTCAACTATTGGGAACCGCAGTGGCCGGACCGCTTGCGCAACCAGTTGAACCCCGACGTAACGGTGCGGTCGCGCGGAATCATGGAGAAGTGCTCCTTCTGCGTGCAGCGTCTCCGCCGGGGTGAGGTTAACGTTGAGCGCCGTGGCCTGGATACGCTGACCGGCCAGAGCATCCCCGTTGCCGAACGCAAGCTGAATCACCGCCAGATGAAAGAGGGCAATTATCTGCCTTCCTGCGTCCAAGCCTGCCCGACCAGCGCGCTACAGTTCGCCGACCAGCACGACGAGACCGGGCCGGTGAAGAGCTACTTCGACGAGGCCAATGGGCATATAGAGACCCGCGAAGCCGGCGGGCACGTGAATGAGGAAGAAACCCGGGTTTACCGGTTGTTTGAAGAGGTTGGCACCAAGCCCAACCTGATATACCTGAAGAAAGTTGAACCATTCCCAGTGGAAAAGGCCTAGATAGATGGCGGCTACCGAACCAAAAGGACACGGTCATCACGCCGGCATGTGGGTATTCCCCGATGCCTCCGCGATGAGTCAAGATGTCTCGGCGAAGACTTTGTCGATGCCGAAGCCCTTCACTCTCGCACTGATGGTGACGGGCGCATTGTTCATACTCGGAATCGTTGGTTTCATCGGCCGCGCGGCCACCGACGGCTTCGACGAGATGGCCCCTTGGGGCTATTACATGGCCATCTTCTCCTGGATATTCATGATCTCCAGTGCCGCGCCGCTGGCGGCCGTAGCCTTCCGGTTCACCAAAAGCCATTGGCGAAGGCCCTTGTCCAGGGTCGCCGAACTGTTCGCCGTTGTCGGCATACTGAACCTGTTGATGTTCATTCCCATGATGTTCCTGCTTCCCGGCCTGGGAAACCCCGGCGGGGTGGTGGAAGGTCAACTGGAACTGCGCCGGACCATCTGGTTCGAAGGCCCCATCGGCGCTCCTCACGCTTGGGACGTGCTGGCCGTGGCATCTCTGGCGGTGACGTCGATGGTCATTCTCCTGTTGTCCGCCATGCCCGACATGGCAGAGTCGCGCGGCACCGCCACCGGGTTCCGGGGCTGGGTCTACAACCGCATCGCCGGTGGTTGGTACGGCACGAAACGCCAGTGGAACGCGCAGAAAGCCGGGTTGGCCCTGCTGGGCGCCTTCTACTTCATGATGATTATCTTCGTCCATTTCGTTATCAGCTCGGAGTACGCTCAGAGCTTGATTCCCGGATGGAAGGACTCCATCTTCCCGGTGATCTACAGCGTAACCAGCATCCAGATGGGTCTGGGAACGTGTCTGATTGTCCTCTTCATCATGCGCCGCTGGGGCGGATACGAGGGCTACGTCGGCAAGTCGACATTCTGGTCGGCCAGCAAGGTCATGCTTGGCGTTACGCTCCTGTGGGCCTATCATCTGTTCGCATTCTTCATCACCTTCTGGTACGGCCGGTTGGAGGTGGAGCAGAACATAATCAAATACCTGATCGTAGAGTCTTACGGCATCATATTCTTGCTGAACCTTGTATTTAGCTTCATCGCGCCTTTCGTCTTGCTGATCTGGAATCCGGTCCGCCGGAGCGCCTGGGGGCCAGCCCTAGCCGGACTGTTCGCCATATTCGGCGGCCTAATGTTCAGCATCAGAATATTCGTCGGATCAGCCAACGCCGCCAAGGGCGATGAGATTTATGCCTTCTTCTTGGAGCACGTCCCCGCGCCGGCTTACCCAGACGTTTGGGATGTATTCATGGTGATTGGCGGGATCGGCGCGGCTGCCTTCGTCTATCTGGCATCGACCAAACTGTTCCCGTTACTCTCCCTATGGGAGGTCAAGGAAGGCACTCTGTACCAGAAATGGCGCAAATTCATCCGAGGCGAATACCTGGTACTGGGGAAGCCTGAATAAGCAACACAGCAGATCTCGAACGAGGGGCGCGGAACAAACGCCCTTTAAACCTGGGGGACCATTCAACGGAGCATCATGCAGGAAGGCACACCACTACAATCTAGGCAGATAAACCGGGAGCTTCTCGTCTCCATCTTGAACTCGCCAAAATGGTTCTGGATGGCCGTCGGAATCCTAGGTTTGATCGTACTGTTCGCCATGGGCACCGCCGGCTTGATGATCAACAAGGGCATGGGTGTGACCGGCCTGAATCGCCCGGTGATGTGGGGCTTCTTCATCACCAACTTCGTCTTCTGGATCGGCATCAGCCACGCCGGGGTGATGCTCTCCGCGATACTACGCCTATCCAAAGCCGAGTGGCGCCGTCCCGCCACCCGCGCGGCAGAGATCCTGACCGTCTTCTCGCTGATGACGGCCATGATGATGCCCCTGATTCATACAGGCCGGCCCTGGCGTTTGGTCTATTGGATCTACACGGTGCCCTTCGTGCCCTATGACTACGCACGTGGCATCTGGCCCAACGTTCGGTCGCCATTGGTCTGGGACCCCAGCGCGGTCTACACCTACCTAACCTCGAGCATACTGTTCGTTATCATCGCGCTGATACCCGACTTCGCCGTCCTGCGGGACCGCACCACCGGCATCAGCAACAAGATTTACGGCATGCTGGCCATGGGTTGGCAGGGCAACCCCAGACAGTGGAAGCTGCAGATCATCGCCGGAGTCCTGCTCTCGGCCCTGATTCTTCCGGTGTTCGTCTCGGTGCACAGCATAGTGTCCTGGGACTTCGGTATGGCCGTGTCTGTCAAGTCGTGGCACTCCACGATCTTCGCACCTTACTTCGTAGTCGGCGCGGTCCATTCCGGCGTGTCCGCCGTGGCCTTCGTGCTGATCATCCTTCGCTACATCTACGGCTGGCAGAACTACATCCGGCACGAACACATCGACGCTTTGGCCCGCCTGCTCATCGTGGTGGCCACCGGATGGTTCTACTTCCTGGTCATGGAGATTGTCTTTGGCTTCTACGGCCGGGAGGCGGACGAGATCGCGGTTAGAAACCTGCAATTCATGATTACGCCGTGGAACATATGGATGATGATCTTCGTCGGAGTCACCTACTTCTTGCCGGTGGCCATCTGGCTGAGCCGTTCCGCCCGTAGGAACCTCTGGATCATGTCCCTCGCCTGCATCTCGGTCAACGTGGGCATGTGGCTGGAGCGCTTCTTGATCATCGTGCCCGGCCTGGCCCGTAAACAGCTGTTGACGTTCGACTGGTACACCTACACTCCCAGTGCGGTGGAATGGATAATCGTTGGCGCTACATTCGCCATGGTTTCCATGCTGATGCTGGTCATCGCCCGTGTGGTGCCTCTGATCCCGCTCTATGACATCAAAGAGGGCGAGATATTGAGGACCGAGATAAAGATCGGCCGGGTTAGCGTCCCCGCTACTTTCCGGGAAGACTAGCCAGTAAGATTAGCCGGAAACACTCGCCCAAATACTAAGTAAACAACTATTCAAGAGTAGGGAACTCGAGGAAACAAAAGATGGCGAAAGCACCGATATTAGGGCTGTTTGAGACCGCCGACAACGCCGCCGACGCCGGCGACGCGCTGAAAGCCGCTGGCGTGCCCCAGACCGATTACGACTTTCTTACCGACACACCGTATCCAGAGGGTGCGTTCGGAGAGCGGCACGAAGGCCACCGGCTCTACATATTCCCCTTCGTTGGCGCCCTGATCGGACTAACCGTGGGAGTCATGCTCACGTCGATGACCTCCATGGCCTATCCTCTAGTGCAGGGCGGCAAGCCGATCATGTCCCTGCCTCCCATGGCGGTGGTGACCTACGAAAGCACCATGCTGACGGCCATCATCTTCACCATCATCGGAATCATCTTTGAATCGCGGCTCCCCGCGTTCAAGCAGGGACTGTACGACACCCGCATCACCGAGGGGTACATCGGAGTCTTAGCCAATGTGGAAGAAGACCAACTGACTTCAACGCAAACACTGCTGACCCAAGCCGGAGCCATCGACGTAGTACGGAACAGCGGAGGGCCAGGGGCCTAATGATTAACCGGGTCAACACGGATTCACCGATTCTGCCCGCTCACAAAGGCCGCGGCATCAAGCGCTGGCTCGTCGGGATTGCCATGCTCTTCGGCATCGTGGTGGTTGGCTGCTCCCAAGGTAGCTACCCTGTGGACATCTTCTACGAGCAGCATTACCAGCAGTCCTACAAATCGCATGAACCGCCTCGCCTGATTGGTGTGGCTGGGGCTGTGGCCTTTTACCCGGCCGCCGCCTCAGTGGTGACCAACTCGGGAGCGGATCTGTACCTCGTCAACTGCCAGGTGTGCCACGGCGCCGACGCCAAGGGAACCGGGCCCGTGTTGAACAAGATGCAGGACGTTTACGGTTACACGCCCATCGTAGACCCAAACATCACAACCCGTCCGATATCGTTCATCGCGGCCAGACTCGCATCCAACACTCGCCCGCTGGGCCCCACATCAGTCATGCCGCCATTCGGCAAGTTGCTTAGCGCCGACGAGCGCATGGCCATCGCCGAGTACGTCGGCTCCCTGCCAAAATAACCGGAGCTGATTAGCCGTACCTTTATAATCACTTAAGTAACCATATCGAGAAAGGGATAACCTGGCCGCACCAGCAAGCCGGAGCACATGGGGGTTGTGCTTCAGGAAGCGGTTGATATATGAACACTTCGTACTCAAACCCCTATGCCACCCGGCTCTGCCTCAAAGCCTTCCTGTCTTTGGCCGTCTTGGCCGCGTTGGTCACTCTGTTCCCCAGTCTGAGCGGCCAGGCCAACGCCCAAACCCCTCCACCCGTTTTCAGCGACGCCGTCGAGAACAGCGCCCAGAGCATCGACCGCATGATCATGTGCCCGGTCTGTCCGTCCAAGACCATCGATCAGGCCCAAGAGGTCGAGATATCCCGTCAGATGCGGGTGATAGTTCGGGAGATGCTGGCCGACGGCAGCGAACGCCAAGAGATACTAGACTTCTTCGTGCAGCGCTACGGCCAGGACATCTTGGCCGCCCCGCCCAAGTCGGGCGCCAACCTGGTCGCCTGGCTGTTGCCGGTTGGTGGCGTGGCCGCCGCATTGGTGGCCGTATTCTTCGTGATTCGCGCCATGACCAACCGTTCCACGGCGCCCGCGGTTTCCATACCCGCTCCAGACGACAGTCTGTCCCCCTATCTGCAATTGGTTGACCGCCATCTGTTGTTAAACCAAGGCGGCACATCCAACCGGACCGGTACCGGCGTACAATCCCCTGGTACCGAACCGCCTAAGGCAGACCCCGAAGCTAACAAGGGAGATTAAATGGCCGACCTGGGAGCAATAAGCCTCTGGATCGCCCTGGCCCTGGCAGCCTACTCCACCATCGGCTCGGTGGCGGGCAAGATACGCACGTCGCCCGCGTTGGTGGAGAGCGCCCAGTCGGCCATGTATGGCGCCGCGCTGGCCCTGCTTGTAGCCACATTCAGCCTGGTGATCGGCTTCATCAGCCGCGATTTTGAGATCGCCTACGTGGCCGCCCACAGCGACCTGGCCATGCCCTCCCAGTTTACCTGGGTTGCGTTTTACGCCGGAAACGAGGGCTCACTGCTGTTCATCGCCGTCACCCTCGCCATCATGGCGTCTTTGGCCGTCTGGCGGGCGCCGGAGAAGCTCAGAGACGCCCTGCCGTACACCACCGCCGTGTTGATGCTCACTCTGACATTCTTCCTGGCCGTGACATCAGTCATGGCCAATCCCTTCGACAAATTGCCGTTCACTCCCGCCGACGGTGAAGGGATAAACCCGCTGCTGACACACTTCGGCATGTTCTTCCATCCCCCGGCGTTGATGGCCGGTCTGATCAGCATCACCATCCCCTTGGCCTTCGCCACTGGGTCATTGTTGGCCGGCAAGAGCGGCGACGAATGGGTCGATGTCGGGCGGGTCTGGGGAATCATCTCCTGGGTGTTATTGGCCAGCGGACTGCTTTTGGGTTCGTGGTGGGCCTACACGATCCTGGGTTGGGGCGGCTTCTGGTTCTGGGACCCGGTAGAGAATGCCGCGTTCATGCCCTGGCTGGCCCTGACCGCGTTCATCCACTCAATCATGGTCCAGAAACGGCGGGGCATGTTCCGGATGTGGAACATCGTCCTGATCAACGTGGCCTTCGGTCTTGCCCTGTACGGCATGTTCATGAACCGGGGCGGCTCGGTCCCGTCGGTCCATTCCTTCGGGGCCTCGGCCTTGGGTTGGATATTCCTGATGTTCCTGGCGATCGGGGTGATTGTCCCCTTCGCGATATTCATCTGGCGCTACCCGCTGCTGAAGAGCGCGCGGAACCTGGACTCAATGCTCTCCAGGGAGGCGGCGTTCCTGGTCAACAATCTCCTGTTCTTGGCCATCGCCTTCGTCACCCTTTGGGGCACGGTCTACCCATTGATCTCGCGCCTGTTCAATAACGAGGAGATCACGGTGTCCCGTCCCTTCTACGACCAGGTAAATGGCCCGCTGATGCTGGCCCTGGTATTCCTGATGGGCGTCGGACCGCTTATTCCATGGCGCAAAGCCAACTTGGACAGCCTCAGAAGGTCTCTGTTGCCACCGGCCATCGGTGGTCTGGCAACCGTGGCCGTCCTGGCGGCTCTGGGACTGCATAAGAACTACGCCTTGATCGCCTTCGGGCTGGCGGCCTTCGTGACTTCCGGCATCCTCATGGAATGGTACCGGGGCGCCCGCTCGCGCCACCGAAGCTCGGGGGAGAATTACGCGGCCGCCTTCCTCCACCTGATCTGGGCCAACCGGCCTCGCTACGGCGGCTATATCGTGCACTTATCGGTGGTCATGGTCACGCTGGGCATAGTCGGCGCATCATTCTTCAGCATCCAAAAAGACGTTGTGCTCAACCCCGGAGAGTCCGTGTCAATCTCGGACTACGAATTGGTCTACCTGGGCAGCGTCGAGACGCCCAAGGGCAACCGCACCGAGTTCGCATCCACCGTGCAGATCTTCCGGGGCGGCGACCTCCTGGAGACCATCCAGACCAAGCGCGCCTTCTATCCCAGCTTCAACATGGCTTCCACCAACGCCGCCATCCGGTCAACGCCGGTGGAGGACCTGTACATCGTCCCCAGCGAGAACATGCCCGACGGCAGCGTGGGATTCCGGATCCTGGTCAACCCGCTGATCTGGTGGATGTGGGTGGCGGGCCCGGTGATGGTGATAGGCACAGTGATTGCCCTGTGGCCGCAGACCGTCCCTGTCCCAGCCAGGGCGCCGAGTCCGGGCAGGGTTGCAACCAGGCCCACGGCCGCCTGACCGGCCTTCCTTCTCTGATACGCTAATAAACTGGAACCCAATGGAAGCGGAAACCGTAATATCCCTCGTCCTCGGAACGGCATTGGCTATCTTCAGCGTCGTCCTGGTCGGCTATTCATTCCTCCGGGGGCAGGCTGCTGTCACGCAGCCACTATCCAATGACTCGTCGGACGATTCGACGGGCCACGCCCGATATATACCAACGGGGAACGATGACCCGGCCCTGGCCGACATCTTCGACGCCATCCGCACCCTTGAGTTGGAGAACAGCTTGGGCCGCATGCACGAGAAGGATTTCCAAGAACAGTTCCAAGCGTACCGAATCCAGGCCGCCACGGTACTAAGAAACCAGCTTGAGGCCGGCCTTGGCGACCCCACGTGGGTGCTGGAGCAGGAGATTCTTCTGGCCCGGGACGCTCAGGAAAACCCCAACCGAATCACCACCCCGTGCCCCAACTGCAGTGCGGCCGTTTCGCGGTCCAGCGACGACTGCCCGCACTGCGGCGCCGACATGGAACGCCGGCCATGATCGCCAGACCACTCATGCTGGCGGCCCTGGTCTTCGCTTTGTACCTGGTTTCTGCCGGCGGGACCAACGTTGCCGCGCAGGAAACCACCACCATCCGGGGCCAGGTGGTCAACGGCACCGCAGGCGCAGACCTGCCAGACGGGCTTGGCGTTCTGATGCTCATATCCGGAGCGGGCGAAGCGTTGGCGGGCACCGGACAAACCACGGCCGATGCCCAGGGCCAGTTCGTGTTCAACGACGTTCAGATACAGGATGGAGATAACCTGACCGTCAGCGTGGAACATCTGGGTGTCTTCTACGGCGTATCATTGACCGCCGAGGAACTGAAGACCACTGACGAGCTCGTCTTGACCGTCTATGAGACCACCAACGATGCATCGATCATCCGGGTGGAGCGCCAGGTGATGGTGATCGCCGCCGTGGACAGGGGCGAGCAGTTGGTCAGCGCCGTCGAGTTTGTCCGCGTCTTAAATCCCACCGACCAGACGCTGATGCCCGACCTGGCAAACGTGCCGCCCATCAGCTTCCTGAGGTTCGCCTTGCCGCCGGATGCCGCGGAGTTGAAGGTACAGTCCGACCTTCCCGGTGGGGATGTCGCGACCATCGGGACCGGGTTCGCCCTCACCTCCCCCGTCATGCCCGGCTCCCACAGCATCGATTTCTCTTACGCCTTCCCCTACGGCAGCGCCACCCTGTCATACCGGAAGACCCTGCCCCAGGGCGCGGGGATCTTCCAAGTGCTGGTGCCGGACAGCGTCCCGGATCTGGCCGTCTCAGAACTGGACCTGATCGACTCAGTTAACATCCAGGGCACGTCATACCGGACCTACGAAGGGAGAAACTACCTTCCGGGCCAGGGACTTGACCTGGAGATCACCGGACTACCCATGCCCGGGGTCTGGCAGCGACTCTCCAGTTCTGTTTCTGAAGGCACGTTCTGGCAGAACGCGATCCCGATCGCCTTGGGCGCGGTCTTGGCTACCATGCTGCTGTGGGGCCTGATACGGGGCTACCGGCCAGCCCCGGCGGCGGTGGCGGACGCAAACCGGGCCACAGTGCCCGTGGACCGGGCGAGGAGGACACAGGTGGTCCGGGCCGTGGCAGCCCTGGATCAGAGTTTCCAGAAAGGCGGCGTCTCCGAAGCCGACTACCGCAACCAACGGCAGGAACTGGTGGCCCGTATCTTGGGTCCCGGCGCAATACCGGATAAAGAACCAGCAGAGGACCGCCCAGAATGAGTAAACGCGTCTGGATCATGCTGGGCGGGGGCGTGCCTCTCGCGGCTTTGATCGCCCTGCTAGCTTGGGCTTCCATCGTCACCGGCGGCAATCCGGGCGGCCTGGCCGTGAACTCCAACTTTTCTGAAGCTGAGGTTGATTCCGGAACGGCCAGGGACTTTGAACTGGAACTGATCGGCGCACGGGCCGGCGAAACCATCAGGCTGTCCGACCTGCGCGGCAAGGTCGTGATGGTCGACTTCTGGGCTTCCTGGTGCCAGCCCTGCCGCATCGAAGCCCCCATCCTGACCAAGGTGTACCAGGAGTACCAAGGACAACCGGTGGAGTTCATCGGAGTGGACATCTGGGACAGCCCGGGCGATGCCGAGACCTTCATGCAGCAGGAGAGCACGCCGTATCCCAACGGGCACGATGCCACCGGCGCCATCGCCGTCAATTACGGTGTCCGTGGTATCCCAGAGAAGTATTTCATCGCACCGGACGGTTCCCTGGTCAAGAAACTGTCGGGGCCATTGACTGAAACGGTCCTGCGGAACACGATTAACGAGATATTACAGAGATAGCGGGTTCCGGTAGGGGGATTTAATGAGTACGCCACGGGTAGCCATAGCCATGGACTGGGGAGGGACCTGGACCAGGGTCGCAGTGATTAACCAACAGGGCGAGACCCTCTGGCAAACCAGGGAGCCCAACCCCCAGGGCAGCAGCAAGGAAGAATACCTGAGAAACGCCGAATCTCTGCTTGACACCGCCATTCAACAGGCCGGCGGGTCCGTGGCCGGCATCGGCGCCGCCTTGGCCGGCCCCATTGAACCCACCACCGGCACTTTCTATCAACCGCCCAACCTGCCAGTGCTGGACGGCGTTTCCTTCAAATCCCTGTGGGAGAAGCGGTTCTCACTGCCCGTTTGGGTGGGCAACGACGCCAACCTGGCCGCACTGGGCGAGTATCAATTCGGGGCCGGGAAGGAGTCAGCCGACAACGGCCGCCCGGTGAAAACCCTTTTCTACGTGACCGTCAGCACCGGAGTCGGCGGCGGGCTGGTGGACAATGGCTCGGTCTTCCTCGGGGCGAACGGCCTGACCGCTGAGGTCGGCCATACCCTGGTCGACTCATCCGATAGCGCCCTTTCCTGCAATTGCGGCTCCAAAGGCTGCCTCGAAGCCATGGCCTCCGGTACCGGCATCGAACGCATCGCCAGGGCAAAGCTGGCTTCCGGCGCTCACCCCGGCTCAACCCTTGCCGAACTGGACGAAGACCAGATCGACTCCGAGGCGGTCTTCGACGCCGCAGGTAATGGCGACGCCTTAGCCATCTCCATCCTAGACGGCGCGGTGGCCGCCCTGGCCATTGGCCTGACCAACATTGTCCACCTGTTCAACCCAGACATGATCGTGCTTGGCGGCGGTGTAACCGACGGCCTGGTGAAGCTGGACCTTCTATCAAAGATCCATCAGCAGATACTAGACCGCACCATGAGCGAACTGCATAAGGAGTTCCAATTCACCTCAGCCCGTTTGGGCGACTCGGTGGGTCTGGCCGGGGCCGCCGCTCTGGTCTGGGCGAAGTTGGAGCAGCAGAGCTAGCAGATCCCCGCCGCCCCATAGCCATCTGCCCGGTTTGTGCTACTCTAATCGCTAAATCTGCGATTCGCGCGCCTTGGGAGTGAGCCATGTCTGAGGTCACCCGGCTTGAAGACGTCGTGGAGTTTGCCGAGAACCCGGAACCGCGGTGCCCCTGCGTGCTGCTCCTAGATACCTCTGGCTCGATGCAGGGGGCGCCCATCGAGGCCCTGAACCGCGGCCTCCAAACTTTCAAAGACGACCTGATGCGCGACCCGGTGGCCCCCAAACGTGTTGAAGTTGCCCTGGTAACCTTCGACAACGACGTAACGGTGGTACAGGACTTTGTCACCGCCGACCGCTTCGAGGCCCCGAAACTGGATTGCCGGGGCATGACTCACATGGCCGCCGGCATAAACACCGCTCTCGACATGGTCCAGGCGCGAAAAGACCGCTACAACCAGTCGGGAGTCCCCTATTACCGCCCCTGGGTTTTCATGATCACCGACGGCCGTCCCCAGGGGGAGATGCCCGACTTCGTCGACCTGGCCGCCCAGCGCATCCAGGAGGAAGAGGCCACGAAGCGGGTGGTGTTCTTTGGCGTCGGCGTGGAGGGCGCCGACATCCCGGTCCTATCCGAGATTGTGGTGCGCACTCCCATGCGGCTTCGCGGACTGAATTTCAACGAGCTCTTCGTCTGGTTGTCCCGCAGCATGCAGGCGGTGTCCGGCTCCAAAGTGGGCGACTCGGTGGCGCTGCAGCCCCCAGGGTGGGCGGCGGTCGATTGATCGCCAAGAGCCTTAGCTGGCTTAGAGACCGCCGGTCCGCCAGCCCCCGCTTTCCCGACGGCTTGGCCCCCTGGCGGGTGGTCGGAGCAAGCACTGCCGGCACCTCCCACCAAAAGTTGGGGCAGGCCTGTCAGGACGCCGCCGGTTGGGCGCTGGGTCCGGAGCGCAGCCTCATAGTTGCCGTGGCCGACGGCGCCGGGTCGGCATCCCATGGCGGCGAGGGCGCCCGCTTGGCCGTGTCCACCGCGGTGAACTTTCTCTCCAACCGCCGGACCCTTGGCTCGCCAAACGCTCAGAAAGACGCGCTGGTCTCAGCGTTGGAGCGTGCCCGGTCTGCGCTGCAATCGGATGCCGGGCGCCGGGGAGTTACGGCCAGGGACATGGCGACCACGCTGATCCTGTTGCAGGCCACGCCCGATTCCGTGGCCGCCCTCCAGGTGGGCGACGGCGCGGCGGTGGTAAACGCCCGGCAGAACGGGCCAACGGGCGTCACCAGTCCGCAGACCGGGGAATACATCAACGAGACCATGTTCATCACCGCGGCAGACGCCATGGATCACCACCAAACTGTCTGCCACGGATACGGCCTCACCGGCGGCGCGGTATTCTCCGACGGCCTGCAGATGCTGGCCCTGAAGATGCCGGAGGGAACGCCCCATCCGCCATTCTTCGGTCCATTGCTACGGTTCGTTGCCGATGCCACCGACGCCGGCCAGGCTGACGCTGCATTAAGGTCGTTCCTGGCCTCCCCGCGCGTGACCGGCCAGACCACTGACGACCTGACCCTGGTGCTGTTCGCTTTGGACGCAAGTCCGGCTGGCGAATAGGCAAGGGCGGTTGATTTGGCTTTTCAACTAAAGCGAGGGTCCACCGGCGAAGAGCTGGTTTTGCACGACGAAAACACCCTGGGAACCGGCGGCGAAGCAACCGTATATTCCCTGCCGAGCCACCCGTCGCTGGCGGCCAAGGTGTACCTAAAACCCAGCCCGGAACGCGCCGGCAAGCTGGTGGCGATGACCGCCCATCCCCCGGCTGAAACATCGCCTGCGGCCAACCCAGATATCGCTTGGCCCACGGACCTCCTCTGGACCACCGGCCGAAAGAGCCAGATCGCCGGATTCCTGATGCCCAGGGTTGAAGGTATGGCCCCCATCATAGACATCTATTCACCCCACACCCGGATCACCGCCCGCCCCTGGTTCGATTACCAGCTCCTGCTCAAGACCTGCGTCAACCTGGCCGAGGCGGTTGAGACGGCGCACCGGGGCGGCTATGTGATCGGTGACCTGAACCACAGCAACGTCTTGGTGGCCGACGACGCACGCGTAACTTTGATCGACACGGACTCGTTTCAGGTGCGGGACCAAAGCGGGCAGGCGGTCTTCCTGTGTCCCGTTTACACGCCTGAATTCACGGCGCCGGAGCTGCACGCCCAGGGTCTGATCAAGACCGAACGCTCTTTGGCACAAGACAGTTTCGGCCTGGCAGTCCTAACGTTCTTGATGCTCATGGGCGGGGTGCACCCCTTCGCCGGCGTCCACCTGGGCAAGGGAGAGGTCCCGCCGCTGTTTTCGCGCATCGCATCCGGTGACTTCCCCTACTCCCGAAACCGCCGCCCGATGATTTCTCCCGCGCCGGTGGCTTTGCCTTTCGAGACCCTGGCTCCGCCCGTGCAAGACCTATTTCGCCGCTGCTTCGAGATCGGGCACGACGACCCCAGCCAGCGGCCCACACCCGTGGAATGGCGGGATACGCTGCTTTCGGCAGAGCAGGAATTGGCGGTCTGCGAAACCAATACACAGCACCGATTCAGCCCGCACCAAACCGCCTGTCCCTGGTGTATCCGAACGGCTCGATTGGGCGGCCGGGACCCGTTCCCGTCCAGCGAGGCGGTGTTGAACGGCCTACACAAGCGGCCCATACCGGTCCGCCGCACCCTGCCCCACGACCGGGTGCCTGGATGGCGGGTCCAAGAACGTCAGATGCGCCGGGCGCGTGTCCGCACGCCCGTCAACATCAAGACCTGGCAATGGGCCGCGTTGGTCAGCCTTCTGTGGGTGGTGCTGCCCGGCATGTGGGCGCTGTCCTCATTCGTAGTTTCGGGACTGCTGGCTGCGACGGCATTGTTGGCGGCCATCTTCTACGGCATGACGGCGGCCATGGTCCCCGTCGCGGCCGGGATGGTCGGCTGGCGGAGCGTGGTGTCCGCCAGAAGGGGCGGCGGATGGATCGCCGCGTCAGTCTTGGGTCTGGCGGTCGGAAGCGGCCTGATCGGGCTGACATCGGTGCTGGCGTTTTACTGATTATGCTTCTGGAATCTTCGGAAGCTAGCCTAGACTTTGCTCAGGCCTGTGTATTATCATCTGATTACAGTGGTTGCTAAAGATCAGGTAACTTCGAAAGGCATCTCGACCCTTATCGAACGGGTCAGTACCTACCTGCCTGAAGACATCACCCGAGTGGTTGAGCAGGCTTATTGGTTTGCGGACGAGTGCCACGAAGGCCAGATGCGCCAGTCTGGCGAACCATACATCGCCCACCCCCTAGAAACCGCCCTCTTCCTCGCCGACCTCCGCCTGGATTACCACACCATCGTTGCGGCCCTGCTCCACGACGTGGTTGAAGACTGCGACTGTTCACTGGATGATATTACTGAACGGTTCGGGCCGGAGGTGTCCAAGCTGGTGGATGGGGTCACCAAGCTGACCCGCATGGACGACAGGCTCCAACCCCCCGCCGAAGATGTGGCCGGCATGATTGACCATGCGGAGCATCTACACGCCGAGAGCCTGCGCAAGATGCTCGTCTCCATGGCGGAAGACATCCGGGTGGTGTTGATCAAGCTGGCCGACCGCCTGCACAACATGAAGACCCTGGACGCGCTGGCTCCGGAAAAGCGGAGACGAATCGCCCAGGAAACCTTGGATATTTACTCTCCCCTGGCCCACCGTTTGGGCATCTGGGAGATCAAGTGGCGGTTGGACGACTTGGCCTTCCGGCACCTGAACGAAGAGAAATACCATGAGATCTCCAAGATGCTGGCCTCCAAGCGCACCGAGCGTGAAGAGTACATCGAGAAGATATCCTCCACGTTGCTGAAAGAACTGGCCAACTACGGGATCACCGCCGAGGTTACCGGCCGGCCCAAAGGCATCTACAGCATCTACCGCAAGATCCAGAAATACCAGCTCCAGGGCAAGGCCATCGGAGACATCTATGACCTGTTCGCCCTGCGTGTCTTGGTAAACGAAACCGCCGATTGCTACCGGGCTTTGGGTGTGGTCCATCAACTGTGGCACCCCATCCCAGGGCAGTTCGACGACTACATCGGCAATCCCAAAGAGAACATGTATCAGGCCCTGCACACCACCGTCATCTGCGAAGGCGGCACCCCGTTGGAAGTGCAGATCAAGACCTATGAGCTGCACCGGATCGCGGAGTACGGCGTCGCGGCCCACTGGTCCTATAAAGAAGGCGAATCCGGCGACCAGCGCTTCGAAGAGAAGATGACCTGGCTCCGCCAGCTGCTGGAATGGCAGCGGGAGGTGACTGGAACGGCCGAGTTCATCGAATCGGTCAAACAAGACATCTTCCACGACCAGGTTTTCGTCTACACCCCCAAGGGACGGATCGTTGAACTTGCTTCCGGCTCCACACCGGTGGACTTCGCCTACAAGATTCACACCGAGTTGGGTCACCGCTGTATCGGCGCCAAGGTAAACGGCAAGCTTGTCTCCCTGGACACTTCCTTAGAGAACGGAGACACCGTAGAGATCATCGCCTCCAAGACCGAACGCGGTCCCAGCTTGGACTGGCTCAACCCCAACCGTGGTTACGTCCGCTCGGCCGGTGGCCGGCAGAACGTGCGCGCCTGGTTCCGCAAGCAGGAACGCAGCGCCAACATCCAGCGTGGAAAAGAAGTCATGCGGCGTGAGCTGCGGCGGCTGAACCAGAAGGTGGATGACGATGACATCGTCGCCCTGTTCAAGGTCGATTCCATGGACGACCTGTTGGCCAACCTGGGTTCCGGCAACATCGCCGAGAGTTTGCTGTCGCACCGGCTGGCCGAGATCGGTCACGAGACCGCGGAACCGCTGTCCCAGCGGCGCAACGACCTGCCCCTGTCCAGTCCCAGCTCCGGCATCACCGTTCTCGGGGTTGGCGACCTGCTTATACGCATGGGCCGTTGCTGCAACCCCATTCCCGGCGACGAGATCATCGGCTTCATCACCCGCGCCCGCGGCGTGACCGTCCACAAGAAGGACTGCCCAAGCCTCCGCAATGAGGACGAGCCGGAGCGCTTGGTTGACGTTCAATGGGGCCGCGAACAACAACTCTATCCCGTTCGGGTCACCATGAAAGCCTACGACCGGGTTGGGCTGCTCCGCGACCTGACCGCCCTGGTCTCCAGCGAAGGCGTGAACATCGCCTCCGTGGTCACCGAAGAGTGGGCCGACGGCACGGTAACCATGGCCCTCACCTGCCACACCACCGGCCTGGACCAGCTCAACAAGCTGTTCTCCAAGCTGGAGGGCGTGCGTGGCTGCATCTCGGTAACCCGAGACCGTTCCAGCATGCCTGCCCCGTCCCGCAGCTAGTCCCACCGCTCCAATGCCGCTTCCAGCAGACCTCCCGCTCCTTTGACCGGCGCGCCCCCCGGCATTATGTCTCACTGGATATGTATTGGGTATGTATAATGCGCCTCTGAGACATTGATAAGACATCAACTCGAAACGATCCACTTGGAGGTAGCGTTATGCCAGACAGAAAACCTGTGGTCCCAGCCGGGAGCACCCCCAACCCCGCCCTGTCCGCCGGAGTAGTGGTCGGCGATCTGCTCTTCGTCTCGGGCCACGTGGCCATAGACGGCAGCGGCAAAGTGGTCGGCGTGGGCGACGCCGAGGCCCAGACCCGTCAGGTGATGGACAACATCAAGGGAGTGGTATCCGCCGCCGGAGGCAAGATGGAGGATGTGGCCAAGATAACCTGCTTCCTGACCGACATCGCCAACTACGGCGCCTACAGCAAGGTCCGGGCCGAGACCTGGCCCAAGGACCCGCCCGCCAGCTCCACGGTGGTGGTCGCCGGGCTCGTCCGCCCGGAACTGCTGGTCGAAGTAGAGGCGATCGTCCGCCTGCCTGATTAACCAGACCCGGCTCTAGGAAAGGTCCGTCCAGATCTTGATTCTGGACGGACCTTTTTGTTTTCTAACGACAGCGGCCTGCCATTATCAGCCGGACCGCGCTCCCTTTGCCTGGTCCGGAAGCCAGGTCGCCAGTTCTGGGAAGGCAATCACCAAGCCAATGACAACCATCATGCATAGCATAAATGGCATGACGCCCACGAAGACGTCGTTAATCGTGCCCGTCTTTGCCAGCACCCCTTCATAGAGCGACAACTCCCGGTCGGTGTCCTGCCGCGCCCCGTGGAGCACGTAGAGAGCCATGCCCTGGGGAGGGCTGATCTGGGCGGCCTCAAGCAGGATGACCATGATTATCCCGAACCACAGCTTGTCCACCCCGGCCTCGTTCAACACCGGAATCAGGATCGGCAGCGTGGTCAGCATCATGGAGTAACTCTCCATGAACGTCCCCAACACCAGGTAGAACACCACCAAGACCAACACCAACTGCACCTGGTTCAGGTCGAACTGGGCCACCCATTCAGGCATGTCCACCGATATCCTCACCGCGGCAAAGGCGAACTGCAATGTGAACGCCGCCATCAGGATCAACGCGATCATGGCGGAGGTCCGGACGGTCGAGATGGTGGCCTCCCGCAGGATGCGCAGCATCTCCCCCAGGTTCTGGCGGACCTGACCGGGGTAGACCGGTCTGGAAGCCCGGATCTCGGCCAGCCACATCATCACCGGCCTCGGGAGGAACGGCAAGCTCAACAACCAACCGGCGGCCAGGCTCACGAACAACATGCTCGAATTCCCAGCGAAGGCCAACAGGAACGCTCCGGTCACTCCGGTCGCCGCCGCCTCGGTGGGCGTGGCAATGCCAAAGTAGATGCTGCCCAACACTGCGAAGACCAGAAAGCCGATGGGGAGGAGGCTGAACAGACCCACGAACCGCAACCGCCAGGAAGATGGTGATTCCCTGGGCGCGATGCCCGGCCAGATCTTGGCGGATATGCCGATCATGATCATGTATGAAACGGCCAATATAGCCCCGGGAACGAACCCGGCAAGGAAGAGCCGTCCCACCGATTCGCCGACCATCAACCCGTACAGCACCAGTCCGATGCTGGGCGGGATCAGGATGCCCAAGGTGCCGCCGGCGGCGAGAGAGCCAATCACCAAACGCTCGTTGTAGCCCCGCTGGCGGAAGGCGGGAAGGGCCACCCGGCTGATGGTGGCGGCGGTGGCCACGCTGGAACCCGCACAGGCGGCGAACACGGCACAAGATGCGATATTGCTATGGATCAGCCCGCCGGGGATGAACGTCAACCACCGGGACAGGACAACGTACATCCGCTCGGCGATGCCGCTGCGGAGGACCAATTCCCCCATTAGGATGAACAGCGGGATGGCGATCAGGACGAAGTTGGTGCTGCCTTCCCACGCCCGATTGCCCATGATATTCCAGAGGTTGGGGTTTCCAAGGTTGAAGAACTTCATGATGAGCAGCGCCAGTGTTCCCAGCGCACCGGCGACATACAGGCCGCCCATGAAAAAGGCGCCCATCATAGTAAAAGCGGCCGCGATCGCCATCGAAAGTTCGTCTCCGGACCTGCGGATTCGGTTGCTCTAACTGGGTATACCGGCTTCGGGTCAAGAGGTACGGGACTCGTTTATTACGAGGGGAATGCCTGGCGAGTGCCCCACGGCGATCGCTGACAGGACCATACAGGAACGGTACGGATGGAGACAGCCGATTGTCAATGACATTTGTTGTCGGCGTGGGACCCGAAACTGCGCCTCATACCATCGGCGGAACGCCATTCGGCCGGGGAAAGGGTCAGTCGTCGGCCGGGGCCGGGGCAGGGGTGGTTGAAATGGTGTCTTCCCAGTTGGGAATCAGTATGCGGTTGGTCGGTTCCATCGACATGATGACTGTGGCCCCGGCCAAGCTGGTTAGGGTGGAGACCAGGATGGTCGCGGTGTAGGAGTCGAACAGCCAGAAGAGGGCGCCGCCCACCCAGGCGCCCATGGCCATGCCCGAGCCGGCGCCGAACTGTTGCCAGCCGAAGGATGAACCCATCGGCCCGCGGCCAAAATACTGGCGGTTTATCACAGGGAAGGCCGATCCCTCGCCGCCGTAGCCGATGCCGAAGATCACCGCGAACATGTAGAACTGCCAAGGCTCCTGCGCCCAAAAAAGCATCAATACCGGCAGCCCCTGCCACACAAAAGCGGTGGCCATGGTGCCCCGGGCGCCGATGTAATCGGAGATGACCGGAGTAAGGAATCTGGTGGTCACGCTAACCAGGGCCAAGGTGCTGAGGACTCCCGCGGCCGTCACCTGATTCACACCCGCCAGCACGGCGATGGGGATGATGTATATGATGACGATCGCGTGGCTAACGCAACCCAGGAAATGGATCGACACCAGCTTCCAAAAGGTGTGCGTCGATTGCATACTGGTGCGGAACGCCTTGACCCGTGCCCGCTCTCCCACCGGGTCCCGCTTCGTGATCAGGGGTTCCGAGTCAGGCGCGCCGAAAGCCCTGCCGCCGATGTCCGAAGGCTGGTTCCGGAAGAAGGCCATCAAGAGCACCATGATGATGCCGCCGACGACGGCGATGGACCAGAACGCCGATTTCCAGGAAGCTTCCGTAAGCAGAATGCTGACCACGATGGCCATCACCGCCGGGCCAAGTCCGTGGGACGCCTGTAGGAAGCCCACCCCATAACCGAGGTGGGTGCGGAACCAATAGGAGGCGGTGGTGATGATCGGGACGTTGAAACAGGCTTGGGCCACCCCCAAGAACAGTCCGTAGGATATCCAGAGGTGCCAAACTTCGGACACAACCCCGGTCATCGCCGCCCCGACGGCGAAGGTGAAAACGCCAACCATGATGACCTTGCGCGCGCCGTAACGGTCGGTGCAGATGCCACTGAGAGGCGCCAATAGCGCGCCGGTGATACTGGCCAAGGAGTAGGCCAAGGTGACGGTGGCCGGGCTCCAGCCCATATCATCCTGCAACGGTACGATGAGCACGCCGAACGCCTGCCGGATGGACCCGCCAGCCATGTGCATGAAAGCCGCGATGGCGATGACGATCCAGGCGTAATGGATCCGGCTGGTCAGGCCGAACGCAGCTTTATTTGTGATTCGTAACATAAACAGGGCCATTCTGCGCCTACCGTATACCCATGTCAATATTGATAAATCGGCATTATCAATATCAATTCGCCAGCGATTACATCGTTACGCCGGCGATTTTTGTGACATCGGGTATGATTCCCGGCAAGGCAGACCGCGACCTAACGGAAGAACAAGCCTAAGGGCCGGCCACGCCTAGAGCGCGGCTTCGACCCGTTTCTTGAAATCTTCGCCGGCCAGACGAAGCAGGCCCTGGGATGAAACGGTAATGAAGTCGGCCCCCAGGTTGATGAACTCGGCCACTCCAGCGGCGTCGGCCGGCGAGTTGCCTCCGGCCCCCACATGTTTTCCCGAGCTCTTTATCTTGGGGATGACCTGCCCCATCAACCTTCGGACCTCGGCAGCCCCTGGATTGCCCATGCTCTGTCCCAAGTCACCGGCAGCCACGTGGAGCACGTCCACGCCGGGAACCGCCAGGATGGCATCCAGGTTATCCACCGCTTCCGTTTCCTCGACCATTGGAATCACCAAGACCTGAGAGTTGATCCACTTGGCGGATTCTTCCCGGCCAACTCCAACCCCGTAGTCGTGGGCGCGCCCGCCTGCCACGCCCCGGCGTCCCTCCGGGTAGTAACGCGCGGCCTGGGCCACCGACTGGGCGTCTTCGGCGGTGTTGATGTGAGGCACGATGATTCCCTGCACGCCCCGGTCCAAGAAACGCAGTATGGTAGCGTCGGCGTGGTCCGGGATCCGGGCGATGGGGGTGATGCCGAAAACCTCCGCCGCCCGGACCATGTGCTCCACCTGGTCCAGGTCCATGGGGCCGTGCTCGCAATCGATCATCACGAAGTCGTAGCCGATAGCGCCGAATATCTCGACGATGTCTGGGGCGAAGCGGCTGACAATGGCGCCGTAGACCACTTTGCCCTCGGCCAGTTTTGCCTTGGTTGTGTTGGTTCGCATGGTGTGTGGAATCCTCTCCGATGATTGAAATGTTATCTCTATAATTTCTGGTATCTATGAGCCCCAGACTCAAACAGTTGACAAGATGTCTTCCCGCATGCTATGATAGCGGAGCGTTGTCACAAATTGGTGGCGGCGCTCTTTTTTTGCCCTTTTATCTGGCGCTTACATCTGCTCACTCAAGTCCCTCAACCGAGGGGCTTTTTTGTTGGCCGGGATCCTACTGATCGGTGGCCGATTCGGGGCCGCCGGCGAACCCAGGCATCACGTCCTTGGCGAAGCGCCGCAATGTGGGGATACTGGCCGGACAGTTCAGCAACACGTACTCCACCCCGATATCGTGGAGGGCCTGGATCTGTCCGCTAACGTGGTCCGCCGACCCATAGATGGTCCCCGCCTCGGCGCCCTCGCGCGTGTCTTGGAAATTAGCCTGCTGGGCCAGAGCTTGGGTCCGGCGGCGGGCGGCTATGCGCGACTCGATGGCCCGGTCGTAATCGGACTGAGATTCGATGATATTCACGGAACGCGCCACCGCCACGCTCATGGGGTCGAAGGTGCGCCCCAGGGACTCTACCTCCGCTTTGAAAAGGGCGACTTCCTCGGCAATCATCTCGAATGAATCGAATTGGCCCAGCAGCATGTTGAACCCCAGCTTGGCGACCTGCTTGATGGACCTGGGGCTGCCAGCCCCCATCCGCAGCTGTGGATGGGGGCTGCTGGACGCTGGGCGGCTCGACCACCACGTCGTGGTACCGCCAGTAGGTCCCTTGGTGCGACCACGGTGCGTCCGACGTCCAGGACTTCAGCAGCACCTCCAGGCACTCCTCGAAGCGAGCGTCCGCCTCATCCATTGACATGCAGAACCCCTCGAATTCGCTGCGGCGGTACCCCTTGCCGATCCCGGCGTCGACCCGGCCGTTGGACAGCAGGTCCAGTGTGGCGATCTGTTCCGCCAGCAGGACCGGGTTGTGCCAAGGAAGCACGATGACCGCCGTGCCCAAACGCAAAGTGGTCGTGCGCGCCCCGATCCAGGTGAGCAGGTTCAATGTCGCCGACACCTGCCCAAAGCCGGTGAAGTGGTGTTCCACCAGGAACGTGCTGTGATAGCCCAGCGACTCTGCCTCAACGTTGCGCTCGACAAACTCGCGGAATCCCGCGCCGCTATCCACATTTGGCCCGCCGCGGCCCGCCTGTGCGCTCCCGAACATCCCGAATCGCATGGTCTCTCCTGATCTTGGTGTACCGCCTATTGGTCTGAGAGCCGGGCGTCAGCCACCGCTGTGCTGCCGGTAGCGGTTCACTATGGGCAGGCGCCGGTCCTTTCCGAAGGCCCGGTGGGTTATCTTGACTCCCGGTGCGGCTTGGCGGCGCTTGTACTCGTTGCGGTCGACGGCGGCCATCACCTGGCGGACCACCTGGGGGTCCATCCCCTGGTCCACCATGTCCTGATAGCTGAGGTCATCCTCCACGTAGGCCTGCACCACTGGGTCCAAAACCTCGTAGGGCGGCAAGCTGTCCGAGTCCAGTTGGTCGTCGCGCAGTTCGGCGCTGGGCGGCTTGTCGATGATGCTGGCCGGAATCACGCCGTCCCGAGTCCCGAAAGCCTGGCCCTGACCATTTCGCCAGCGGCATAGCTCGTAGACCTTGGTCTTAGGCACGTCCTTCAACACGGCAAAGCCGCCGGCCATGTCGCCATATAACGTGGCGTAACCCATGGCCATCTCCGACTTGTTACCCGTGGTGAGCACGATCCACCCGAATTTGTTGGACACGGTCATCAGCACGTTGCCCCGCACCCTGGCCTGTACGTTCTCCTCGGCCACGTTTGGGTCTGTCGCCTTAAACCGGTCCTTCAGCATGTCCTCGAAGGCGCGGTGGGCCGGCTCGATGGGCACCTCCCATAGCTCCATGCCCAGGTTCTTGGCCAGCGTTTCCGAGTCGCCGATGCTCCCCTGGGAGGAATACCGGGACGGCATGGTGATTCCGACCACGTTCTCCTTGCCCAAGGCGTCCACGGCGACCACGGCGGTCAGGGCCGAGTCCACCCCGCCCGACAGGCCGACGAGCGCCTTGGAGAAGCCCGACTTTCGGAGATAGTCGCCGGTGCCCATGACCAAGGCGCGGTAGACCTCTTCGGGGCCGTTGATGGCGTCGGCGATGGTCTTGCCCGGCAGCGGCGTTTTACTTGCGGTTCCGGGGCCGGAGACGGTCATGGCTTTGGGCGTGCCCACGGCTGCGACAGCCGCGCTCGTAACGCCGGCCGGACCCTGCTTCCGGCTGGCTGGAGCGTCCTGGAATTCCAGGTCGGTCACGATCAGCGCCTCTTCGAAAGAGGGGCCGCGGGCCAACAGTTCGCCGGCCGAATCATAGATGATGCTGCCGCCGTCGAAGACCAGTTCATCCTGCCCGCCAACCGTGTTCACGTAAGCGACGGTCAGTCCGTGGTCCACGGCGCGTTGGGCGATCATATCTTCCCGAAATGCGCGTTTGCCCGCCTGGAACGGCGAGGCGTTGATGTTGACGATCAGTTCGGCCCCGGCTCGGCACTGGACCGTCGTCGGCCCCACCGGATACCAGATGTCTTCGCAGATATTCACCCCGATGGACACCCCCTCGACGCGATACACCGGACAGACCGAGCCCCTCTGGAAATAACGCTGTTCGTCGAACACGCCGTAGTTGGGCAGAAATATCTTGTGGTAGGTGTCCACGACCCGCCCGTCATGGGCCAGGGCGGCGGCGTTGGCGATCGGAATGCCCATGTCTTCGGGCCCGCGGTCATGGGAAAGTATGTTCACGTAGCCGATGACCGCCGTGATGCCCTTGGCGGCGGCGGCGATCTTTTCCATGGCGCCCACGTTTTCGGTCAGGAAAGAGGTCTTGAAGAGCAGGTCTTCGGGAGGGTAACCCGTGGTGGCCATCTCGGGGAAGGCAACCAAGTCGGCCTGGGCCTCGCGGGCGCGTTCCAGGTACTCAAGAATCTTGGCGGTGTTGCCGGCGATGTCTCCGACAGTTGGGTTGATCTGCGCCAGCGCCAGGCGTAAGGTCCGTGCCATCTACATCCTCATTTGGGCTTGAGCCGAGTATACAGACTTCCAAATCGACATGCCAATCCAACCGGCCTTCGGCCCAGCGGCGGGCCGGTGGTGGACAAGCATTGCCTGCCAAGGCTAACATTCGGACACCGAATACGGACGCCGAGCACGGGTACAAACACACAGGAGAAGAACCATGGAATACGCCATCAACCATGTCCACATCAGGGCCGCCGACCCCAGGGCGTCCGCAGCCTGGTACGAGAAGATATTCAACGCCAAGATCGTTTCGGAGCGCGAGGTAATGCCCGGCACCGTCACCATCGGCATGCAGGTGGGCGGCCCGACCCGGCTGAACATCTCCTCACAGCCCCAGGGTTCGTCACCCAAACGTGCCTCCGCCGAACTCAACCAGTTGGGCCTGGAGCATTTTGGATTCCATGTGGAAGACCTGGCGGCGGAGATGACGCGGCTGGAGGCCGAGGGTATCCGCGTGGTGCTGCCCCTTACCGTCACGCCCCAGGGCATCAAACTCGCCTACATCGAAGGCCCGGACGACGTCCTGATCGAGCTTGTCCAGGCCGCCGCTTAACAACTAGACCCGCCTAGATATAGATATAGATTAATAAGGTTGGATCCAATGTCCCAAATGATGACCGGCAAACAGGCGCTGCTGGAGATGCTGAAAGTGGAGGGAGTGAAACACATCTTCGGCAATCCCGGCACCAGCGAAGCTCCCATAATCGACATGCTCGGCGACTACCCCGAATTTCAGTACTTCCTCACGCTGCAGGAAAGCGTCGCCATGGGCATGGGCGAGGCCTACGCTAGAGCCACTGAGAAGCCGTCCTTCGTTAGCTTGCATGTGGACAGCGGGCTGGCCAACGGCATCGCCATCATGCTGGACGCCCTGAACACGGGCACGCCCATGGTGGTGACCTCCGCCAACTACGACGCCCGCAAGATCAACGAGACCAAGACCGATCTGGCGGAACTGGTCCGCCCGGCCACCAAGTGGTCGGTGGAACTCAACCTGCCGGACCAGATCCCCTCGGCCATCCGCCGGGCGTTCATCGAGGCCAACAGCCACCCCAAGGGTCCGGTCTACGTCGGGTTCACCGCCAACGCCCTGGAGGGTGAGGCCGAGATGAACATCGTGCCGTCCAGCAAGGTACACGACGCCTACCGGCCCGACCTCCAGGCCATCGGGGAAGCGGCGTCGCTGCTGCTGGCGGCCAAGCAGCCCATGCTGATCGTCGGCGACCGGGTGTCCGAGGACCACGCCAACGACCAAGCGGTGGAACTGGCCGAGCTGCTGGGCCTGCCGGTCTACCAGTCCCGGGGCGCCGAGGTTTCCTTCCCGACCACCCATCCCCAGTTCTTCGGCAACCACACCCTGCGGGTCGCCCGGGGCCGTGAGGTGCTGGAGGAGATGGACCTGGTGCTGGCCGTGGGCATGGACGCCATGGACGAATTGTTCTATTGGGGTGACATCATCCTTGGCCCCAACACCAAGTTGATCCACATCGACCCCATCCCAGGCCGGGTTGGCCGTTCGGAACCCACCGATGTGGGCATCATTTCCCACTGCAGGCTGGGCCTGGAAGACCTGCTGGCCGCCATCAAGCCCCAGCTCACCCCGGCCCTGGAGCGGGAGATTGAAGCCCGCAAAGCCGAGGTCACGGCGGAGGCGGCGGCCAAGCGGAAGGCCTTCGATGACTCTGTCGCCGCCAAATGGGACCAGAAACCCATGACTCCGGCGCGGATGATGTCGGAGTTGGCCGACGCCATCCCCGACAACGCCATCGTGGTGGACGACTCCATCAGCAACCGGGCGACCATGCGCCATTACTTCCAGGGCCAGAAACGGGGCGACCTGCGGGCGTTCCGGGGCCAGTCGATCGGCGGCGGCATCGGCACGACCATGGGCACCCAGGTGGCCAACCCCGGCCGGCCCGTGTTCGGCATCATCGGCGACGGCAGCGCCATGATGACCATCCAAGGCCTGTGGACTGCGGCCAACGACAACATCCCCTGCATCTTCGTCATCTGCAACAACGGCATGTACCGCGTCTTGAAGGTCAACTTCGACGTGTACCAGCGGGACGTGTTGCATCAGGAGGAATCGGCGGGCGCCAACCTGCCGTACTCCGACTTCCCCACTCCCTTCGACGTGGCGGCCATCGCATCCAGCATGGGCGTCCACGGCGAACGCATCACCGACCCCGCCGAGATCGCTCCAGCCGTGCAGCGCGCCGTGGCGTCTGGCAAACCGGCGGTGCTGGACATAGTCATCGACGGGTCCTTCTAGGCCGGAGCGGTCCGGTGAAAGGGTGTCAGGACAGAAACAGATGACCTAGGCAGGCGGGGGTAGACAGAGGTAAACGATGGAAGCTGAGTTGGATATCTTTCAGACCGTGGTAGCCAAGGCGGCCGGCATCTCACCCGGCGGCCCATTGGCAGCGGTTTTCGCCGGCCGCCGCGACATCATGGAGTTGACCGAGCGGTCCCACAACGCCTCGCTCAAGCCCAACAACCCTGGCGGGCTGAGCCATTCCGAGCGGGCGGCGCTGGCCTGCCGCATCGCCAAGCTGAACAACGAACCAGAACTGGCCCGGCACTACGAAGGCCTGATGGACGGCGAGAACCATGGCCTGGCCGATACCGGGTTCGACGGCGGAAGTGACGCCCGGTTGAAAGCCATGCTCCGGCACACCGACTTGGTGACCCTGGATCCCAAGTCCGCCGTGGCAAGCGACGTATCCGCACTCCGGGCGGTGGGAATGAACGACCCGGATATCGTCCGGCTGTCCCAGTTGATTGCCTTCGTGAGCTACCAGATACGGGTGGTGGCCGGCCTGCGGCTGATGGAGGAGGTGGCATGACCGAGCCGCTACGA